>JBEDKW010000168.1:0-2716 GCA_041171945.1 Actinomycetota bacterium | reverse complement strand
GACGCTAATTATTGAGCACGCCGACTCTCAAGCCGAACAGGTCTGTCAACTATTATTGGCAGATGGATGGCGCCAGGTTCGGGCTCACCGAGACCTCACTGGTCGAGACAGAGCTGTGACTGCAATCCGTTAGTTTTTCAATCCATTCAATTGCTACACAGGTAAATAGGGAGGCACCGATGGAACGCATCTACGACTGTTCGTTAGATACCGACCTCCTAACCGGCATGCGCTTGGCCAAAGTGTCACTCGGCCGCAGCGAACTCGTGGTTTTCCCTACCGACACCGTTTACGGCATCGCCTGTGATGCGTTTTCTCCAAAGGGCGTCGAAGCTCTCTTGGCTGCCAAGGGTAGAGGGCCTCAGTCTCCGCCTCCAGTGCTAATCGGCAACATCAACACCCTGCACGCACTCACTGAGTTTGTTCCTGAGGTTGCCATGCGACTTGCCGAAACATTCTGGCCGGGCGCGCTCACCATGATTTTGCGTTCACAGCCATCGCTTACCTGGAATCTGGGGGAGACCAAGGGAACCGTGGCTCTCAGAATGCCCGATCATAAAATTGCGTTAGCGCTGCTCGAAGAAGTTGGACCGCTTGCGGTCTCGAGCGCCAACCTAACCGGCCAACCAGCAGCAACCACCGCGCAACAGGCCGAGGCCTATCTCGGTGCAAGCGTCAACGTCTACCTCGATGGCGGCACCAGCCCGAAGGGCGAGGCTTCCACAATCCTCGACCTCACCGACCTCGTCGACACCTATGACGCCGAAGGCAAACTGACCACCACCGGAAAGATCAAGCTGGTTCGCCGCGGTGCGCTCAGCGTTGAAAAACTGGCTTCAGTAGCTGGCGATCTTTTAGAAGTCGGCAGCTAAGCCCGTGCGCGCTTATCTTCTGATGATGTTGGTGGCCGCGGTGGTCACCTTTATTGGCACCTTCGCCACTTTGAGAATCAGTCACAAGTACAAGCTCTACCCCCAAATTCGTGCCCGCGACGTGCACACTAAGCCAACACCGCGTCTCGGTGGAGTAGCGATGTTCCTTGGCTTCATCGTGACCATGGGCGTGGCCGGTTCTCTCGGTTGGTTCAAGGGAGTTTTTGCTGAGCCGATCCATGTGCTGGCCATCATCACAGCAGCTCTTCTGATAACCATCATTGGCTTCTTGGATGACCTCTACGATCTCGACTGGAGCCTAAAACTAGCCGGCCAGTTTCTGGTAGCCGGCATCCTTGCTTGGCAGGGCGTACAAATTGTGTCACTCCCAATTGCCGGAGTCACCATCGGAAGCTTTGGAATCTCCTTTGTCGTCACGGTATTCATCACGGTTTTGGTTATGAACGCGGTCAACTTCATCGATGGACTTGATGGGCTCGTGGCGGGTGTTGTGCTGATTGGCACCACGGTGTTTTTCACCTACAGTTACCTGCTGGCGCAGCTCACTTCGCCGACCAACTACTTCAACCTCGCTTCCCTGATTTCGGCCGTGGTAATCGGAATGTGCCTCGGTTTCTTGCCATACAACTGGCACCGCGCCAAGATTTTCATGGGAGATTCTGGCGCAATGCTTCTTGGTCTTCTAATGGCGACCTCGGCGCTTAGCGTGACTGGCCAAATCGACCCAGAGCTGGTCAGCAAAGATGACCTAGTTCCTGCCTTCCTGCCGCTGATTCTGCCGCTCGCAATTTTGGTTTTGCCGCTACTCGACTTCACCCTCGCGGTGCTTAGAAGGCTTCGAGCCGGCAAGTCTCCGTTCGCCGCCGACCGCCTGCACATTCACCACCGATTGCAAGACTTCGGTCATAGTCACCTGGGTTCGGTGCTGGTGTTTTACGTCTGGACGACTCTAATTTCTGTCTCCTGCATGCTGTTCTTCTTTGTTCCGGCCTTCGCAGTTTGGGCATTCATTGTTTTTGGCCTCTTCGGAGCTCTCACCTACACCCTCTGGCCACTCATCATAAAGAGGTCTGCCTCCAATTCACTCAAGAAAGAGCAAGCCAATGTCTAGAGAAACAACCACCGCCCAAGTCTTCAAAACTGTGCTTATCCAGGGCTCTATCCTCATTGCCGCAATCGCCATCGTTGGCGGCTCGCTGGGGTATTTGTTCGCCGGCACGAATGGCCTTATCAGCGCATTAATCGGTGCCGGTTTGTCGCTGTTATTTGTTTCACTAACCGCAATCAGTGTGGCAGTTGGTGGCCGTCTGCCACTTGGCGGATTTTTCGGAATGGTACTGGGTGGCTGGCTAGTGAAGTTGGTTGGTTTTGCGGTTTTGATTGGCACGCTTAAAAACGCCGACTTCATCAACGGCCCAGTGATGTTCTTCACTCTGGTCGCCTCGATTATGGGCACTCTGGTGCTCGACAGTTTGGTAGTTCTGCGCTCAAGAATCACGGTGGGCAGCGAGTAGATTCGCGAAGCCCAAAAAACTTTCAGGAATAAGGCTGACTCCGTTATTTTTAGCGGATTCTTGCTGTTAGGATTATGTATATCGAAGCGGTTCTCTAAGAACCTTTCTAGCACTGTAAATCGCCGCAAGGCACGTAATACTTGCCCCGAAACAGGAGTTCACGCTGTTCACTAACGCTTTGAACCTGCTCTTTGTAGCAGCAAGCACCGATGAGTCGGGCGGTGGCTTCCACGCCCCCTCAATCATGGAGTTCTATCCAGAGATTGTTGCCTTCGAAGGCACCCCTTTTGCGCTGAACCGCATCATGCT
>JBEDKW010000167.1:0-2721 GCA_041171945.1 Actinomycetota bacterium | reverse complement strand
TTCGGTCCTGGCATCTTGCTAGACACCAACGTCACCAAGGTTGAGTTCTAAACCAAATCTTCAAAATTTTCCGATGAGGGGATCGGGTCTTCGGACCCGGTCCTTTTGTCTTCCCTGTTTACCTTGATTACCTATAATCACTCTGCTTACCTAAACACCTCACTCGAAAGGCGGGATATTGCCTCAGCACGCATTTGGCGCAGCCACACTACTTGATCCGAAAGACCCAATGGGTTTGCGCTCTAGCGCACCTCTATTAGATGCCTGGATTAGAGACATGGAGACCGAGCGGTCACCATTCCAGATTCCTGGCCACAAGGGCCGCACCGACCTAACCGGTGCCATCGTCGACGGCGACATCCCGGTTCTACCCGGCAATCACCCACACCGCATCTCGCCCTCACTCATTCTTGAAGCCGAAGCGCTTGCCGCCAACCTCTGGGGCGCAGACCTCTGTCGTTTCGGCGTAAACGGCTCTTCTGGCTCGAACCACGCCGCTGTCATGGCGGTTGCCGGCCCAGGCGACAAAGTTATCGTCTCGCGCACCCTGCACAAATCGGTGCTAGTTGGTTTGGTTTACGCCGGCGTGGTGCCGGTCTGGATTCGCCCTGAAATCAATGTGGCCACTGGCCTGCCAGAATATTTGCCTTCATCGAGATTGGCCGAGACCTTGGCCCAGCACCCAGATGCAAAAGCAGTTCTGATTGGCGAGCCTTCTTATGTGGGCACCATGTCTAACATCCCTCGTTTGGCCAAAGTTACACACCAATACGGCATTCCGCTGGTGGTTGATGCCGCTTGGGCTGCCCACTATGGTTTTCACCCAGAGTTGCCAAACCACCCACTTGCCGAGGGTGCCGACATCGTGGTCACCTCAGCTCACAAAACCCTGCCGAGCTATTCACAGGCCTCATTTGTTTTGGTGAACAGCAAATATGTAGACCTCGCCCGCTTCAACAAGTTCTTCGATTCAACCCAAACCACATCGATGTCGGGTCGCATTTTGGCCTCCATCGATGCTGCCCGCGCACTGTTGCAGCGTCACGGCAGTGAGCTAATTGGGCCGGTAATTGAAGCCACCGAGCAGGGCCGCGCTGCTCTGGTCGCAGCGGGCATCGAAGTGATCGACGGCGAATATATCGACCCGCTAAAGCTCGTTATTTTGCTGAGCTCAAGTGGCGCCGACGGCAACAAAGTTGAAGCCGACCTGCTAGCCGCCAACATCGATGTGGAGATGGCCAACCGAGACATCATCATTCCGATGATTACCTTTGCCGACACACCAGATCGCATTGTTGACCTAATCAAGAAGATCATCGAATCGGTTAATCGTCACCGCGGTGAACCCCGCAAAATCGAGGTGTTGCCAGCCTTCTCGATTGAACCTCAGGTTATTGTCACGCCTCGCGAAGCTTTCTTCTCCGACTATGAAGTGGTGAACTCGATTGACGCAGTTGGCCGAGTTAGCGCCGAAATGATTTGCCCTTACCCACCGGGTGTTCCAGTGCTTAGCCCGGGTGAGTTGATCACAGAGGCCGCACTCGCTGCACTGTTTGAAGCTCGAGACATGGGCGTAAGAATTGCCTTTGTGGCTGACCCAACCCTTGAGACACTTAAGGTGCTTCCCAAATAGGAGATTTAAACATGTCTGATGGAACCACACCAGCCAGTTCGCCCCAGCTAGAGCCAGTTTCTGCGCCAACCACCGGCTTTTCCTCGGCCGACATGCCCAATTGGGCAAAGCGCGTGGCAATCTTCATTACCGGCCAAACCATTTCGCTCTTTGGCTCGTTTCTCGTGCAATACGCAATCATGTGGCACCTAACCCTCACCACTAAATCTGGTTTGGTTCTGGCGCTGGCAGCTGTGTTTGGTTTCTTGCCGCAAGCCATCGTTTCGGTGTTTGCCGGCGTCTGGGCAGACCGCGTTAACCGCCGCCTCATGATCATTGTCGCGGACACCGTGACAGCACTCTCAACCCTGGGCCTAGCTTTACTTATGCTTTCGGGGGTCGACGACCTTTGGCTTATTTTCTTGGTCATGGCCGTTCGTTCGGTGGGTGCCGGCGTGCAAATGCCAGCAGTTTCGGCACTTTTGCCGCAGATTGTGCCAACCGATAAATTGATGCGAGTCAATGGCATCAACAGCAGCATTCAATCTGGCTTGGGGTTGTTGGCTCCGGTTGCCGCTGCGGCGGTTTATGCGAGCTCGTCGATTGTGCCGATTTTCTTCATCGATGTGGTCACCGCCATTATCGGAGTGGGCTTGCTTTTGACCATCAGCGTGCCAAGCCTCGATAGGGTTCACTCGGGCGAGAAGCCGAGTTATTTCACCGACCTCAAAGATGGCATGACCTACATTTTCACGCACGATTTGGTTCGCTGGGTGATGGGCGTTTTTGCCATCGTTTTCTTGCTGGCTGTCGCGCCATCAAATCTTTCGCCACTGTTGATTGCCAGAAACTTTGGCACCGAAGTATGGAAACTGACTGTTGCCGAAGTTCTGTTTAGCCTCGGCATGGCTCTAGGTGGCATTTTGCTGGCAACTTTTGCGGGCAAACTAAACCGAGTCACCATGATTCTCACGACCTCGATAATTTTTGGCGTTCTGTCTATCGGCCTTGGCCTAGCCCCGAATCTGATTGTCTTTTGCATTCTGTTTTTCGTCATCGGTGTGGCCGTGCCGTCGTTCTACACTTCGGCCATGACCATGCTTCAAGAA
>JBEDKW010000166.1:0-3476 GCA_041171945.1 Actinomycetota bacterium | reverse complement strand
TCTTCGGCAGGCACATCTGGGCCGATGTAACGGGCCTTTGGCCCCATGTCGCGGTGGGTCAGTTTGAACCAGGCACGGGCAAAGACCTCTGAGAAATATGCCGGGTCTTTGTAGAAGCGCTCTGAGATCTCGCGGTAGGTCGGGTCTTTGATCATTGCCATATCGGCATCGGTCATCATTGGCATCAAACGAATTGATGGGTCTTCGACGTCAACCGGCTTGTCTTCTTCTTTGATGTTGATCGGGGCGTATTGCTGGGCGCCGGCCGGTGAGTGGGTTAGTTCCCATTCGTAGTTGAAAAGTAGGTAGAAGTAGCCGTTGTCCCATTTGGTTGGGTTGGTGGTCCAGGCGCCTTCGATGCCGCTAGAGACTGTGTCGCGGCCAACGCTTCGGGTCGTGTGGTTCATCCAGCCAAGGCCAGCTTCTTCGATGTTGGCAGCCTCTGGCACTGGGCCAAGGTTTTCGGCGCGGCCATTGCCGTGAGCCTTACCAACGGTGTGACCACCGCCTTACCAACGGTGTGACCACCGGCGGTTAGAGCAACGGTCTCTTCGTCGTTCATTGCCATGCGAGCAAAAGTCTCACGAATGTGAGCGGCGGTGTTGGCTGGGTTTGGCTTGCCGTTCACGCCCTCTGGGTTCACATAGATGAGACCCATCTGCACTGCGGCTAGTGGGTTATCCATGGTTGAGGCATCTGTGACGTCGCGGTAGCGGCTATCGCTCGGCGCTAGCCACTCTTTTTCTGAGCCCCAGTAAATGTCGGTCTCTGGTGCCCAGATGTCGGCGCGGCCGAAGGCGAAACCGAAGGTCTTGAGACCCATTGACTCGTAAGCCATGTTGCCGGCCAGAATCATTAGGTCGGCCCAGCTGAGCTTGTTGCCATACTTCTTTTTGATTGGCCAAAGCAGTCTGCGGGCTTTGTCGAGGTTTACGTTGTCAGGCCAGGAGTTTAGGGGCGCAAAGCGCTGGTTTCCGGTTCCGGCGCCGCCGCGGCCATCTGCGATTCTGTAGGTTCCGGCTGAGTGCCAAGCCATACGAATCATGAGGCCGCCATAGTGACCCCAGTCGGCTGGCCACCAAGACTGGCTGTCGGTCATGAAGTCGTGAAGGTCTTTCTTCAACGCATCCACATCAAGCTTCTTAACTTCTTCTTGGTAGTTGAAGTCGGCTCCCAAAGGGTTAATTTTGGTGTCGTGCTGGTGCAAAATGTCGAGGTTCAGGGCCTTTGGCCACCAACCTGCCGAGCTTGCTTCTGCGGTGGTGTTGGCACCGTGCGGAACTGGGCATTTAGCTGATGAATCCATTTGTTTCTCCTCTTTGAACAACTCGGCCCGTTTTCAGGCCTATTGCTCAAGTGAACTACAAATTTGTGGCAATCATTCCAAATGTCAGGTTAGTGCTTGTGTTTAGTCAGCATAAAAATCCTCAAGTTCAACACCACAAATCGCACCAGTTGAACGAAAATGTTTTTACTGCGTCGATCTTGTTTGGCCGCTTGGGCCGCTTTTAGTTCTGACATTATTTCTTCCTACTCTGGGATGTTTGTCCAGCCAGGCAGCGCCTTGGCCTTGTAGATGAAAAGGGTGTGCAACATTCGCTTAATCCAGTGGCCAGCTAGGCCGATTTCTCCCGAAGTGACCGCGAGGTCGCGGCCGGTTGGGTAGACAGTTTTGTCGGGCACGATTGGTGCCATTGTTATGGTCGCAGCCGAGCCGTCAAACATGCCGTTGCCGATGGACGCAATACAGGCAGCGCCCATATCAGCCATCGATGCAGTCTTTGCTGGGTATTTTGCATCACCCGATTTGATGCGCAGTGCGATTGTCTCCGCAGCCACTCGACCCTGAACTCCAGCCGGCATGCCGGTGCGAGGAGGAGCCGGTGCAACCAACGTGCCTTTAGGGGTTTTATAGGGCTTCGAAATTGCGTGTGGTGGCGCAAAAGCTATGCCAACGCCGAAAACATTCGGATAGAGCGGCGCTTCATATGTCTTTGGCCAGTCTGCTCCGCGCCATTCTTCAAAATCTTTCACCGTGTAGTCGGCGTCTACCTTCATGAAGCCATTGGCAGCAAACATATCTGCTGTAATGTCGGTTCCCACACGGTCATAGGCCGCCATGGTCACGCCACGAAATGGTGGCAACAACATGGCAAAGTCGAACTTTTGGGTGAGCGTTTCGCCAGAGATGGTCTCGTATTCGACTTCGTTCGGCAATACCTCGGTGACGTGGGCCTGAAGAATCACTTTGATGTTGTGCTTGGCGAAAATGTCCGTCATCCAGGTTTCAGAATTTAGACCACCCTCGAATTCCATGCCGCCAACACCAAAGTCGCCAAGTTCGTGCTCGTTTGAGAGATAGATAACTTCGGCGAGATCGCGAACTTTTGCGGCCCGAAGTTCGTGGTCAACATTGAACACGTATTCAAAGGCGGCACCCTCACAGGTGCAGGTTCCGTGGCCCATGCCGATGACCAGAGTTTGAGGCTGGCCGGCTTTTAGCTTCGCAATCACTTCTTGCAAAGCCTTGTTGGCTTCTTCGGCGTGCTGATAGGTGCAGACCGAAACAGAGTTGCCAGTTGGCCCAAGACCCTTGGTTAGGTCGAATCTAAGTTGAGGGCCAGTGGCGTTGACCAGATAGTCATAGCGAATGCGGGAGCTCTCGCCAATGCGGTTTTGGCCGGTGAATTCAATGTCCACCGCACCCTGCTCAGATGAGTCATCGCCAAATGGGCGAATGGCAACGGCCTTGGCTTGCAGATATTCAATCTTCTTGCGCTTGTAAACCGGCGCTAGGGGAAAAACCACCTGGCTGGAAGTCATTTTTCCGACGCCTACCCAAATATTTGATGGAATCCAATTCCATTTTGAGTTGGGCGTGACCACAGTCACTTCGGCTTTATTGCCGAGTAGGCGCTTTGCGTGCAGGGCGGCGGTGTGACCCGAAACTCCGCCTCCGAGAATTAATACCTTTGGCATTTTGTTCCTCCTCTGGGGGCGAACAGCCTGCTGGCTTCTTTGCCCTCCATTCGGAGTCTATACCCCTAGGGGTATTTTTTGTAATTACGTTCTAATTTTGCTTAGGTGCTGAGCGCGTGCGCCACTCACCAATTTCGGCAAGCCGACGACGCTGTTGCTCGGCAGCGCCAGCATCCAAGTGTTCATGGCGCTCTTAGCATCCAAGTGTTCATGGCGCTCTTCAAGAAATTCACTGACGTGCTCGCGATGCTCGATGCTCTTGTGGTCGTCGTATTTGAACTTGGCTTCAACCCGTATTACCTGAAGGCGTAGCCCCCTGATCAAAGGCAGCATGCGGCCGTAGGGGCCTGAGTCAACAGCCATTTCGCCATAGCCACCCTCGGGTTCCATGTCGGCCATTTGGGCGCTCAAGATGTCAGCTTTGGCCTGCGGGTCATCAATGATTACGGGCTTGCAAACAAACTGCACGGATGTGTAATAGCTGGTTGGTACTCCAT
>JBEDKW010000165.1:0-2754 GCA_041171945.1 Actinomycetota bacterium | reverse complement strand
GTGAGGTCTCGGTGAGCCCGAACCTGGCGCCATCCATCTGCCAATAATAGTTGACAGACCTGTTCGGCTTGAGAGTCGGCGTGCTCAATAATTAGCGTCCCACCTGGATGCAAGAGTCTCTTTGCCGTCTTCGACACCTGATGAACGACATCCATGCCATCAAACCCACCGTAGAGCGCGAGATCTGGGTCATGCAGCCGAACTTCAAGATCGCGCGGGATGGAATCGAGCGGGATGTAGGGCGGGTTTGAAGCCACAACGGAAACTAGGCCATTTAGTTCTTCGAAGGCATCCTTTAGGTCACCCTGAATGAGGGTCGCGTTTTGACCACCGTATGTTGCAAAGTTGGCAGCAGTAAAAGGCATTGCCTCGATGGATTTCTCGACGGCAAAAACCTTGGAGTGGGTGACCTCGGTTGCCATGGCCAAGGCGATTGCGCCGGAGCCAGTGCCAAGGTCGACGGCAATTGGCTCGGCTCCAGGAACAGAGCGAAGGGCATCGATGGCCAGTTGCGCGACAAACTCGGTTTCTGGGCGGGGCACAAACACACCTTTTCCGACGGCTAATTCGAGGTTTCGAAAGTAGGCCTTGCCGGTGATGTGCTGCAATGGTTCGCGCAATAGTCGGCGACCGTATAGTTCTGTGATGGCAGCTGCCTGAGAATCAGAAAGTTGCGTGCCCTTGATGATTTCGAGCTGCACTCCCCCGCGGTTTAGGTCGAGAACAAAACCAGCTAGGAGTTCGGCATCTACCAACGAGGATTCGATGCCGGCTTCTGCAAACTTTGAGGCGGCGTGCTCGATGATGTCGCGAAGCAACAAGTTTTGACTACTTATCTGCTGAACCAAGTGCAGCGAGACGGGCTTCTTCATCCATCTGAATCGCTGATTGAACGACCGGCTCGAGAGCTCCATCCATGACGGCGTCGAGGTTATAAGACTTGTAACCGGTGCGGTGGTCGGCGATGCGGTTCTCTGGGTAGTTGTAGGTGCGAATGCGCTCTGAGCGGTCAACTGACTTAACCTGCGATTTGCGAGCAGCCGATTGCTCGGCTTCTAGCGCCTCTTGCTGAGCAGCAAGGATGCGGGCGCGAAGAACACGCATGGCAGCTTCGCGGTTTTGCAACTGAGACTTTTCGTTCTGCATCGAAACCACAATGCCAGTTGGCAAGTGAGTGATTCGAACAGCCGAGTCGGTGGTGTTAACCGACTGACCACCAGGGCCAGATGAGCGGAACACATCGATGCGGAGATCGTTCTGGCTGATCTCAACTTCTTCTGGAGCATCTACCTCTGGAAAAACAAGAACGCCAGCGGCTGAAGTGTGAATGCGGCCCTGAGTTTCGGTAACTGGCACACGCTGAACACGGTGCACGCCACCCTCGTATTTCAGGTGAGCGTAAACGCCTTGAGCAGGGTCGGTGGTGTTCGACTTAATTGCGAGCTGAACATCTTTGTAACCACCGAGGTCAGACTCGTTCTTGTCGAGGAGTTCGACCTTCCAACCCTTTGAGTTGGCGTATTGAAGATACATGCGCATTAGGTCGGCGGCGAATAGTGCAGATTCTGCACCACCTTCACCAGCCTTGATTTCCATGATTACGTCGCGGCCATCATCTGGGTCACGAGGAATCAGTAGTCGACGCAGTTTCTCGTTAGCTACGGTTAGACGCTCTTCGGTTTGAGCGGCTTCGGCGGCAAACGCCTCATCTTCTTTGGCAAACTCTTTCGCTGCCTTCAAGTCTTCATTTAGGGTGACGACTTGGTTGTAGGCAGCGACAATCGCGCCCAACTCGGCATAGCGACGGTTGAGCTTTTTAGCTAGTGCAGGGTTCGAGTGCAGCGCAGAATCAGACAGCTTGGTCTGAAGCTCGATGTACTCGGCAAGAAGAGGTTGAACTGAATCGAGCAAAATTTACTCCGAGTCAGAACCGGATGGAACTGGCATTGACTTCTGAACCTGCATCAAGAACTCGACGTTGCTCGAAGTCTCTTTTAGACGGTTTAGAACTAGCTCGAGTGCCTGCTGCTGCTCTAGACCAGCTAGTGCGCGGCGAAGCTTCCAAACGATCTTGGTTTCATCCGGGCTCATCAACATTTCTTCACGACGAGTTCCTGAAGCATTTACGTCAACCGCAGGGAAGATGCGCTTGTCTGCAAGTGAGCGAGACAAACGAAGTTCCATGTTGCCGGTTCCCTTGAACTCTTCGAAGATAACTTCGTCCATCTTTGAACCGGTGTCTACCAGAGCGGTTGCCAAGATGGTTAGTGAGCCGCCATCTTCGATGTTGCGAGCAGCACCGAAGAAACGCTTTGGTGGATAAAGTGCAGCTGAGTCAACACCACCGGAAAGAATGCGGCCAGAGGCTGGAGCGCTCAAGTTATAAGCGCGACCTAGGCGGGTGATTGAGTCGAGGAGAACAACAACGTCGTGACCTAGCTCGACTAGACGCTTAGCGCGCTCGATTGCTAGCTCGGCAACGGTGGTGTGGTCTTCGGCAGGGCGGTCGAAGGTTGAGGCGATAACCTCACCCTTCACGGTGCGCTGCATGTCGGTAACTTCTTCTGGACGCTCGTCAACCAAAACAACCATGAGGTGAACCTCTGGGTTGTTAGTAGCGATTGAGTTTGCGATTGCCTGAAGGATCAAAGTCTTTCCGGCTTTAGGAGGAGAAACAATTAGACCGCGCTGGCCCTTACCGATTGGCGAAACCAAGTCGATGATGCGAGTGCTGAGCTTGTTCTGCTCGGTCTC
>JBEDKW010000164.1:0-2755 GCA_041171945.1 Actinomycetota bacterium | reverse complement strand
CGATCTTTTGGACGCTCCAACAAGAAACTGTCTTCATATCATAAGCGACGAAGACTATCGACATGATCCAAGAGTAATTTTATCGAGGAGGCGGCTCCGACGAACCTCTTCACTGGTAGCAATTGTCGCAACGATCGCGACTATGTCCTCCACGTGCTCGTCGGCGTTTGTGTCACGAACCTTACCGTCTGGTAGATCCAGTAGTACTCTCACGGCGAAAGCTACCAAGACTTCTACGAAACGTAAGACTGTGGTAGAGCAGCTTGAACCAAAGACCTCGATATCGGACGACGTGCGACAAGAATGGGAGCACTGGCATGCCCACGAGCACTTCCCGGAGCGCCTGTCGATTGCTGGCTTTTTACGTGCTTCGCGCTGGACCGATGTCGATGGCGGTGAAGGCTTTTTCGTGATGTACGAACTGGAAGACCATGCCGTGCTGGCGTCCGCGCCTTATGTTGCGCGGCTCAATGCTCCAACACCCTGGTCGACGAAGATGATGCCCTTGCACCGCAACATGGTTCGAACCCAATGCCAGGTCGTTCATAGCCATGGGGGTGTGACCGCACGGCATGCTCTAACGGTCCGCTGCTCACCCGCTGATGGACAAGAGGAAGAACTGCAACGCCTTCTGAGAGATTTTGCTGAATCTGTTTCTCAACGCCCGGGGTTCGTCGGTCTGCATATACTTCGCCACGAAGCGCCCAAGATGGCAACGACCACCGAGCAAAAAATTCGCGGCAATGCCGATCGCGCAGCCGACTGGATCATCGTTGTCAGTGGCTATGACCTGGACGCATTGCGAAGCATCGCAGACGAAGAACTCTCCGAAGCTCAGCTGCTCGGATGGGGTGCCCTAACTGAGAAAAGATGCCAGCTCTTTGCGCTGGCCTACACCGCCATCCCGACAGATGTCTGCTAATCGGCAGATCCCATGTGCAAGGTCGTGGAATTCCGTGACCTGACACGCCCCCAAGAGGTCCATGAACATGGACAGAAATCAACAATAACCACTGGAGATAACATGAAATCTAAATTGATCAAATTCGCCGCGATTCTCGGCCTCGTTGCTGCCACCTCGGTAGCGCTGGCCCAGGATATTCAAGAACGTACGATCAAATTCGGACACCTGAACAACACCGATCACCCCACCAGCATGGGCGTGAAAAAATTTGCTGAACTCGTCGCGATCAAGAGCGGTGGAAAGATCAAGGTGAACGAATTCGCCAGCAGCCAGCTTGGAAACGAGTTGCAGCAGCAGTCAGCGCTGATGGGGGGCGTGCAGGAAATGTTGGTCGCCTCGACCACTTCATTGACGGGCATTGTGAAGGAATACGGACTGCTCGATTTCCCGTTCCTCTTCAGCAACGCACGTCAGGCAGATGCGATGGTGGACGGCCCACTGGGCAAGATGCTCAACACCAGACTGAACGACAAGGGCATCGTTGTCCTGGGATTTTTTGACCTGGGCTTCCGCAATGTCACCAACAGCAAGCGCCCCATCACCAAAGGGGAGGATCTGGAAGGCCTCAAGCTTCGCGTGATTCCGAATCCGGTGTTCATTGAGACCTTCAAAACCTTCAAAGCAAATCCGCTTCCTATGCCTTTCGCAGAGTTGTATGGTGCGCTTGAGAACAAAGCCGTGGACGGGCAGGAGAATCCTTACGCAGTGATTCTGTCAAGCAAGTTCTTCGAGGTGAACAAGTACGTGAGCGAAACAAACCACGTGTATGCAACCAACCCGATCCAAATCAGCAAACGTTTCTGGGACAAGCTGACGGCTACAGAGCAAAAGCTGCTCCAAGATGCCGCAACAGAAGCACAAAATTACCAACGCGTTGTGAGCAGGGAAGTTTCCAGCAAGGCCGTCACCGAACTGAAGGCTAAGGGAATGATTTTCAACGAGATCGCTGCTTCAGAGCAGGCTCGCATGCGTTCTGCGGTTAAGCCAGTGCAAGAAAAATTTGCCGCGTCTTATGACCCGACGGTGGTCAAGCTCTTCAAGAGCGAACTGGAGCGCGTATCGAAAATTTGAGTCTACGCACCGAACTGTGAGCCATCAGCGGCTCATAGTAGATCAGTCATGATTAGGCCGGCACTTTCACAGCAGTCAACTGTAACGCGGCCGGTGACAGTTACGCTCTTTGAATTTGTATGGCTATAACGGCCTTTAGATTCAATTGTGATTGCCGGGTGAAGATGCAATTGACAGCCATGCAGCTGTTCAAGAGGTTGTACGGAATGACGGTCGTGGGCCGGTCAAAAACAGTCATAGAAATTGCTGCGATGACCGCTTGAGGGTTCAAAGAGCCATCTGAGTCGATATTTAAGTTTTTTGGTCCGACGGTCGGGTTCAGACCCATTGACGCCGGTCGCCGATTTCCTGCCACGGTCGGGTTGGTGCCCAAAGCGGTCATACGCAGCTAACACGAATCCGGCAGGATTGCTGCGAAAGCAGCCATTTGCATTCAAACTACCACTTGGTCACTGTTAAATGGGTTCACTCCCTTGAATGTTCACTTGTTGAAATAGTCAACCTTTGACCCGGTGCATGGACGGATTGACCGTTAAAGTCACGCAATGCACATCGCCATACTCACATTTGACGGGTTCAATGAACTCGATTCCTTGATTGCCTTCGGTATTCTTAATCGGGTCAAGAAGCCTAATTGGCGGGTTACTCTGGCCTGCCCCACGCCTTCTGTCACATCTATGAATGGCGTGACATTGCAGGCTCAGTCTACGCTGGCAGAAG
>JBEDKW010000163.1:0-2777 GCA_041171945.1 Actinomycetota bacterium | reverse complement strand
TTGCGAGGCTAAGGGCTATCTAGTGTCAGACCTCAAGAAGTTCACTCCAAGTCGCGATTTGCTCGCTGCGCACTACGCAGAGCACGAAGGCAAGCCCTTCTATGAGCCGCTAGTCGAATTTATGTTGAGCGGCGACGTAGTGGCCATCAAGCTTGAAGGTCACCGCGTCATCGAAGGTTTTCGTTCGCTTGCCGGTGCAACGGACCCAACCGTTGCCGCGCCTGGCACCATCCGTGGCGACCTAGGGCGCGACTGGGGTCTAAAGGTTCAGCAAAACCTAGTGCACGGCTCAGACTCGCCTGAATCTGCGGCTAGAGAACTTGCTCTCTGGTTCTAAAGGCTTCTAAAAAGGTCTTCCCAGAGGGTCCAGAACTTTAGGGCGATGGTCACGATGAAAATCAAGAACGTGACCACAGTGAAGACCCAGGCCCAGTCGTAGGCGGCTACGAAGAAGTTCGTCATTTTTAGTGGCACTGGGATGAAGCCCTCGCGGGTGCCGTGCAAGAAAACGGCCCAGAACATCGGGATCATTCCGGTCCAAGAGACCATGCAGTAAGGGCACAACGCACCGATTGAGAACACGGCCTGGTCGAATAGCCAAAGAACGAAGACGAAGCCCAGGAAGTTGCCGAGGGCAAACAACTGCCAGAACCAGGCGGCGAATTTAGCTCGAGCCAGAATCGCGAAACCCACTACTACTGGTGCAAAAAATGCAGCCAAGCCAATTAGTGGGTTTGGAAAGCCAAACAGTCTGGCTTGGTCGCTGAGCATCACAGACTTGCAAGAAATGAATGAGGCGATGTCACAGCTGAGGGTGGCATCGGGGTTCGCGGCCACGTGCAAGCGCTCTAGAGTTAGGGCAAACGCCCCGGCCCAGCCAACAATGCCACCGATGATTAGTAGCCAGGCTAACCCTTTGCTACCACCAATTAGTTTGTCTTGGTTCTCTGTTTTTACGTCCACCATTCCAGTATTACACGCGGGTTTGATGACATTTAGTAGCCTGCGTGGCATAATGAAGGAAGTTGAAGGCGGACCACACCCGCTTTTACTAAAGATTTAGCGAGAACCTGAGCGTTGATTTTGCTTAAGACCCATCGGGCAGCGATAGCCGCAAAAGAATAGTTACTCGCAAACAGTTTTGGTTGTTCGCACAAGCGATCAGCACGGATTTACGCCTAGCAACTGGTGAGTGTGGCCCAGACGCAGGCAGCTTGGAGTGCACCAGAAATGGTGATTAAAAAAGAAACAAACGTACCTGTGACCGATTCAAAGAAACCGGTCAGGAGAGCTGCGTCAAAGACGGCTGCAGAGCCTGTCGCTAAAGCCGAAGCCAAAACATCAGCCAAGACCCCAATCAAAGCAGCAGTAAAAGCTGTTGCGAAGAAGGTTGTGGTTAAGCCAGCAGCTGCCACAGAAGTGGCAAAGCCGGCAACTCGACGAGCAAACTCGAAGGCACCTGCCACTGTTGAAGCGGTTGTCGAAGCCGAAGCACCGGCAAGAAACACTAGACGCCGCGGCGCAAAAGCCGAAACCCCAGCCCCGGTGGCAGCCGTACTACCGCCAATTTCGGCAACCTCTTTGATGTTTATGGCACCAGACCTGCCAACCATCGACCCGAAACGTGCCAGAACTCAAGAGCCACGCGCGTCTCGATCGCAAGAACCTCGCGCATCTCGCGCTCAAGAAGATCAGGGCGACAGCGATGATTCGCACCTGCGTCGCAGAACCCGCCGTCGCGCCGGTGAAGAGGGCAACGTAGATTCAAGTGCCCCGAATGCCGTCGTCAAGGTTCGCACTCCGCGCGAACCAAAAGAGCCAAGCAACGAACCAACTCGCATTAAGGGTTCAACTCGTTTAGAAGCCAAGAAGCAGCGTCGCCGCGATGGCCGCGATGCAGGCCGTCGACGCACCGTAATTACCGAGTCAGAGTTCTTGGCCCGTCGCGAAGCTGTTGACCGCACCATGGTCGTTCGCTCTAAAGACGGCAAGATTCAAATCGGAGTTCTCGAAGACAGCGTCTTGGTTGAGCACTATGTTGCCAAGGCATCTGAAGCCTCGCTAATCGGAAACGTTTATTTGGGCAAGGTTCAAAACGTTCTTCCATCGATGGAAGCCGCTTTCGTTGACATTGGCCGTGGCCGCAACGCCGTTCTTTACTCTGGTGAAGTCGACTGGGAATTGGCCGAAACCGGCAACCAGCCTCGCCGCATCGAGTTGGCGCTGAAGTCTGGCGACACAGTTTTGGTTCAGGTCACTAAAGACCCAGTTGGCCAAAAAGGCGCACGTCTAACCAGTCAGGTTTCATTGCCTGGCCGCTACCTCGTTTATGTTCCTAACGGTTCTATGAACGGCATTTCTCGCAAGCTCCCAGATTCAGAGCGTGCGCGTCTAAAAAAGATTTTGAAAGATGTTCTGCCAGAAGATGCCGGTGTGATTGTTCGCACCGCAGCCGAAGGTGCCACTGAAGAGCAGTTGACTCTCGATGTTCAGCGTTTGCAGCAGCAGTGGGAAGAGATCAGCAAAAAGGTCGAAAAGGGCCAGGGTCCAGTTTTGCTTCACAGCGAACCTGATCTATTGGTCAAGATTGTTCGAGATGTTTTCAACGAAGACTTCCAGAAGATGGTTATCGCCGGCGAAGACGCACGAGAAGTAATCGCAGAATATTTGCAGTCGGTTGCACCAGATTTGCTAGAGCGCGTTGAAAAATATCAGGGCACCAAAGATATCTTCGATGAGTATCGCGTGGGGGAGCAGATTGCAAAGGCTCTTGACCG
>JBEDKW010000162.1:0-3422 GCA_041171945.1 Actinomycetota bacterium | reverse complement strand
GTCTGCAATTGCGCCGATAACTAGGTCTGTCTTGTTGGCTGCCGCAGCAGGAGTTGCGCCAGCAAGAGCAGAGGCTGCGAGTGCAACGGCAACGAGGCCTGCACCGATTCTCTTTGAAAGGTTCATTTCATTCCTTCTTGGTTAAGTGTGGCGGGTGGCGGTGGGTTTTCCAGCTCGAAAGAAAGAGTATGGGAAAGTTGTCGGATTTGGCAAGCGGTTGCCAACTATTTCCGATAACGAATTTGTAACACTAATTTAACCCTTTGTTTTACTGGGCTTCAGGGTTTGGCAACTGTATGCCATTATTCGTATATTTTGCCTCGCTGTTGCCTTTTTAAGGTTAACACGATGCGCCACGCGCAATCCTGTGAGTTTTTTCTTCACTTCCCGCAAGGGCTCTTATGGCAATTCAAAGTCCGGCCAGTCGCCCTTCGGCGGCTCACGAAATTCTTACTTCGCACGATGCGGCCGTGGGCTGGCCCGGCCGCGGTTTCTTTTTGTCACCAATCGCTTTTAATCCTCCTCCGCCCACCGAAAGGGTATTCGCCACCTCACAGCAACTGCGGGTTTTGAGTGATTTTGCACAGCAGATCATTGTTTCAAGTGCTGGTTTTGGTCGGTTTTGCGACAGTTTTTGAATGCCAAACACAGAGCTATTCAATGAAAAGGTGCACTTACAAGGCCCTTCAGGAATTGGTTTTGGGGCAAAACCAGCACTCGCTGTGAGGCGGCGATTAAGGGGTTAGGTGTCAACGGGTTGAGTTGGCGGCCCAACAAAGCTGGCGGGTTAGGTGAGTGTGCAAAAAACCGCTAGTTCGTATCACGGACACAAGCCAATGGTCGAGCTGGCGTTTAGGCGCCGAGCATGTTGTGGCGCACGATGATTGCATCGCGACCAGGGCCAACGCCGATTGCAGAGATGCGCGCACCGCTGATTTTTTCAAGCTGCAGAACATAATCCTGAGCAGTCTGAGGAAGGTCAGCGAAGTTGGTGACTCCGGTGATGTCTTCATCCCAGCCTGGGAAGTTTTCGTAGATCGGCTTCGCGTGGTGGAAGTCGGTCTGCGAGACCGGCATTTCATCGAGGCGCTTGCCGTCAACTTCGTAGGCAACACAAACTGGGATCTCTTTTAGACCGGTGAGCACATCGAGCTTGGTGAGAACGAAGTCGGTGACACCGTTGATGCGCGCTGAATAGCGGGCGATAGGTGCGTCATACCAGCCACAGCGGCGCGGGCGGCCGGTGGTGGTGCCGAACTCGAACCCGGTCGCGCGCAAGAACTCGCCCGAGGCGTCGAAGAGTTCGGTAGGGAACGGGCCGGCGCCAACGCGAGTTGTGTAGGCCTTGACGATGCCGATCACGGTCTTGAACTGGCCAGGGCCAATGCCCGAACCGGTTGAAGCACCGCCAGCGGTGGAGTTTGAAGAGGTGACGAACGGGTAGGTGCCGTGGTCAACATCGAGCATGGTAGCCTGGCCACCCTCGAAGAGCACGGTCTTGCCGGCTTCGATGGCCTGGTGAAGTTCTAGAGCGGTGTCGGCAACCATTGGGCGCAAGCGCTCGGCATAGCTAAGCAACTCGGCAACAACTACATCGGTCTTGATGGCCGCGCGGTTGAAAACCTTAGACAGAAGGTTGTTCTTAGAAACCAGAGCGGCTTCAACCTTCTGGCGCAAAATGCTCTCGTCAAAAAGGTCTTGAACGCGAATGCCAACGCGGTTGATCTTGTCGGCGTAGGTTGGGCCGATGCCACGGCCGGTGGTGCCGATGGCACGCTTGCCAAGGAAGCGCTCAGAGACCTTATCGATGGTGACGTTATACGAAGCAATGACGTGGGCGTTAGAAGAAACGCGAAGACGCGAAGTGTCGATGCCGCGGGCGTTTAGAGCTTCGATTTCGTAGAACAAAACCTCGAGGTCGATGACCACGCCATTCGAAATAACTGGCACAACGCCAGGAGTCAAGATGCCTGAAGGCAAAAGGTGCAGGGCATACTTCTCGTTGCCAATAACAACGGTGTGGCCGGCATTGTTGCCGCCATTGAACTTGACTACGTAGTCGATGTGCTCGGCCAGAAGGTCAGTGGCTTTGCCCTTACCTTCGTCACCCCACTGTGCACCAATAATTACTAACGCAGGCATGAACGCCCCTCTGCTTTAAGGCAATGAAAATGCACGCGATGGCGTGCATCACAAGTTTATCGTTTAGCCACCCCAGCGCCTAACGGGTTTGAAACAGAGCGCCATCGGCGCTCGATTTTAAAATTAACGGCGATGGAATACGTGCTCTTCGATCCAGCAGTGCATTGTGATTGCAGCAGCGGCCGAAGCGTTCATCGAACGAGTTGAACCGAACTGGGAAATTTCGAGCACGACCTCGGCAGCTTCAATCGCAGCCTCGCTGAGGCCCGGGCCTTCTTGGCCGAACAACAAAACGCAGGTTTCGGGCATTTTGTATTCTTCGATTTTCTGGCAACCAGGCACGTTATCGATGGCGATGATTGGCAGCGGCCCACCATCGACGCCGGCAGTTTTGCACCATTCAACAAACTCTTCAACCGTTGGGTGATGGCGCACGTGCTGGTAGCGGTCGGTCACCATTGCGCCTCGGCGGTTCCAGCGGCGATTGCCGATGATGTGAACCTCGGCCGCCAAGAATGCGTTGGCGGTGCGAACGATTGAACCGATGTTTAGATCGTGCTGCCAGTTTTCGATGGCAACGTGATATTTGTGGCGACGCTGATCGAGCGAGGCAATGATTGCCTCCATCTTCCAATAGCGAAAGTGGTCGAGAACGTTTCGGGTGTCACCGTTTAGCAGCAGCTCCGGGTCGAGTAAAGACTCTGGGTTTGGGTTCTCAGCAGTGCCTGCATCTTCTGGCCACTCACCCTGCCAAGGGCCAACGCCCCAGGTGGTTAGCTCGGGTGAAGGGTTATCGGATGACATGCGCGCGCTTTCGAGAATTCAAGGTGGCGGTGGCGATGAGCGCCGAAATGGCACTGCCGATAAACACACTTAGGTTGGCGGTTGAGCGGTCAATTTCAGAATCGGCAAACGACAACTCGGACATAAGCAAAGCCACGGTAAAGCACATGCCGAACAGCGGGCCAATAGCCAACATGTCTGGCCACTTTAGGCCGGCGGCCAACTTGCCCAAACCAGAACGGGTGACCAGCCAAGCCGTGCCCAAAACACCCAGTGGCTTGCCAATAATCATGGCGGCCAAAATGCCAACTGTGATTGCCGAGCCGGCAAGTTTCTCAACGCTGAACCCATCCAAGTTCACACCTGCAGACATGAGAGCAAAGATTGGCAGAGCAACATAGGTGACAAGTTTTTCGATCTTGCCCAAAACCAGCTGGCCCTTTGGCAGGAACAGCCCAATGACCACACCGCCCAGTGAAACGAGCGACAGCATGTGA
>JBEDKW010000161.1:0-2785 GCA_041171945.1 Actinomycetota bacterium | reverse complement strand
CTGACAACGTCTACTACGTGAGCACGGAACAAGGTTACTGCCTCAAGAACCTGAGAGCGAGTTGCCGCATCGGCCTTGACCTTGATTAGCATGTGGTCGCGCTGCACTGCGTTGTCTGGCTCAAGCTCAACAATCTTGATTACGTTGATGAGCTTGTTTAGCTGCTTGGTGACCTGCTCGAGCGGAGCACCCTCCACGCCGACAACAACTGTGATGCGTGACAAGCCTGCGATCTCACTCGAGCCAACGGCCAGAGATTCGATGTTGAAGCTGCGACGAGCAAAAAGACCAGCAACTCGGGTCAATAGACCCGGTTTGTCTTCTACTAATAGAGAAAGAACGTGTCTAGACATATTTACTCTTCACCGTCCCATACTGGTGCTGCATCTCTTGCATATTGAACTTCGTCGTTTGACAAACCAGCGGCAACCATCGGCCAAACCATGGCATCGCGGCTAACAATGAAGTCGATGACAACTGGGCGGTCGTTGGTGTCAATTGCCAACTGAATCGCTTTGTCGATGTCTTCTTCTTTTTCTACACGGATAGCCAAGCAGCCATAAGCCTCGGCTAGTTTCACGAAGTCTGGAATCATGATCGTGTCAGTGCCGGTGTTCAAATCGGTGTTTGAGTAGCGCTTGTCATAGAACAGCGTCTGCCACTGGCGAACCATGCCTAGTGAAGAGTTGTTGATGACAGCAACCTTGATTGGGATGTTGTTGATCGCACAGGTTGCCAACTCTTGGTTGGTCATCTGGAAGCAGCCATCGCCGTCAATTGCCCAAACCAAACGATCTGGTTCGGCAACCTTGGCACCCATCGCAGCAGGAACCGAGTAGCCCATGGTGCCTGCACCGCCCGAGTTTAGCCACGAGTTAGGTCGTTCGTATTTGATGAACTGAGCCGACCACATCTGGTGCTGACCAACGCCAGCGGCATAAATTGCCTCTGGGCCGCTTAGTGCACCGATGCGAGAAATAACGTGCTGTGGCGACAACTTGCCGTCATCTTCGTGGGTAAAGCCAAGCGGGTAGCGCTCAACCAAACCATCGAGAAAGACCCACCAGTCTTTGGTGTCTAGTTTGGTCTTGGCGAGGGTTGCGGTTAGTTCTTGGTTTAGCTCGTTGATAACTTCGCGAGCATCGCCAACGATTGGCACATCGGCGAATCGAATCTTGCCAATCTCGGCTGGGTCGATGTCAACGTGAATAACTTTGGCACCGATTGCAAAGCTCTTTACATCGCCGGTTACGCGGTCGTCGAAACGAGCGCCAAGTGTGATGAGAAGGTCGCTCTTTTGAAGGGCGGTAACTGCAGGCACAGTGCCGTGCATGCCAGGCATGCCCATGTGCTGCTTGTGTGAGTCAGGAAAAGCACCGCGAGCCATCAGAGTGGTGACCACTGGTGCACCGGTTAGTTCGGCCAGCTTGAGAAGTTCTTTGTGAGCACCGGCACGGATTACACCGCCACCAACGTAGAGAACTGGGCGCTTGGCTTCAGCAATGAGCTGCGCCGCGGCCTGAATCTGCTTGCCGTGCGGCTTGGTTACTGGCTTGTATCCAGGAAGGTCGACAACCGGTGGCCAAACGAATTCGGCTTTGCCCTGCTGTGCATCCTTGGTGACATCCACCAAAACCGGTCCAGGTCGTCCGGTGGTTGCAATCATCACGGCAGCTGCCATGGTCGCTGGAACATCGGCCGCGTTGGTGACTAGAAAAGAGTGCTTCGTGATCGGCATCGTGATTCCCACGATGTCGGCCTCTTGAAAAGCATCGGTTCCCATGAGCTTCGAGGCAACCTGTCCGGTGATTGCAAGCAGCGGAACGCTATCCATGTAGGCGTCGGCGATGGCGGTCACTAGGTTGGTTGCGCCAGGGCCTGAGGTTGCAATGCAAACTCCAAGCTTGCCGCTGGCCGAGGCATAACCCTCAGCTGCGTGGCCGGCACCCTGTTCGTGACGTACCAAAATGTGACGGATCTTTTTCGAATCCATCAGTGGGTCGTAGGTAGGCAAAATTGCGCCACCAGGCAAACCGAAGATGTCTGTCACCCCGAGTAGCTCCAGGCTTCTTACGATTGCCTGGGCTCCTGTCAGAACCTCATTAGTCATTTAAAATCATTTCCTCGTTGAGCATTTGCATGAATCAGTTGATCAATGCAGAAGCGAATTAGCCGCAGTATGCGCCCTCTGCAGCAGAGTGCACGAGCTTTGCGTATTTCGCGAGAACGCCGCGGGTATAGCGCGGTGGAAGAGGTTGCCAAGTTTGCTTGCGGGCAACCAGCTCTTCAGGCTCAACGAGTAGTTCGAGTGAACGAGCAGCGATGTCAACTCGAATTAAGTCTCCATCGCGAACCAGAGCAATTGGCCCACCATCGGTGGCCTCTGGCGCAATGTGTCCGATGCAAAGGCCGGTTGTGCCGCCAGAGAATCGTCCGTCTGTCAATAGTAGAACATCCTTGCCCAAACCTGCACCCTTTATGGCACCGGTGATGGCAAGCATTTCACGCATACCCGGGCCACCCTTTGGGCCCTCATCGCGAATGACCACTACGTCGCCGGCCGCAATTTTGCCTTCGGTTAGGGCATCCATAGCTGCACGCTCACGCTCAAACACGCGAGCTGGGCCGGTGAATGCATCGAGGTCGAAGCCAGCGGTCTTTACAACAGCACCCTCTGGGGCCATTGAACCCTTGAGAATCGAGATGCCACCGGTCTGGTGAATCGGGTTGTCTAGGGCACGGATGATCTTGCCGTCTGGGTCAGGCGGGTTGATGCCGGCTAGGT
>JBEDKW010000160.1:0-2786 GCA_041171945.1 Actinomycetota bacterium | reverse complement strand
GGACTCAAGGGGATAACCTTCGCGGTGTCCTTCTTGAACAAGATAATAAATAAGGCCTGCGAAAAAGATCCAAAACACATACAACAGTATTTGCGCTAGATCGACGTAGCCTGTGATGTTTCCTACAGTTTGCATGGCGACTTCTCCTTATGAACAACTAAATGCGTGACTCGGTCAAGCCGAGGGTTGAGGGAACAGCGATTGAAAAAGAGCTGCTGCGTCGTCGCTTTGGCCCTCCGGTTCGCCTCGAAGTTGCCAACGACATCAACCCTGAGGTTCTTGAGCTTCTAATTCGCGAACTCGACATCTCCGATGAAGACGTCTACAGCTTGCCTTCCCCGCTAGACCTAACCGGGCTATTTGAAATTGCCTCGATCAAGCGCCCAGATCTTCACTTTCCTCCGCACCACGTAATCACGAACCGCTTTTTGCAGCCGGTTGAAGATAAAGATGTGAGCATCTTCTCGGCAATGCGCCAGCGCGACATCTTGCTGCATCACCCATACGAGTCATTCTCGACTTCTGTTCAGGCGTTTCTTGAGCAAGCAGCTTCAGACCCCAAGGTTTTGGCAATCAAGCAAACCCTTTATCGCACCTCTGGTGACTCCCCCATTGTCGACGCACTAATCGCTGCGGCAGAGGCTGGCAAACAGGTTCTTGCACTGGTTGAAATTAAGGCGCGCTTCGACGAGCAGAACAACATCGCTTGGGCTCGCAAGCTTGAGCAAGCGGGCGTGCACGTGGTTTACGGCATCGTTGGGCTAAAAACCCACTGCAAGTTGTCTCTTGTCATTCGCCAAGAAGGCACTCAGCTTCGTCGCTACTGCCACGTCGGCACCGGAAACTACAACCCAAAGACCGCGCGCTACTACGAAGACTTTGGGCTTCTGACAGCTCGCGAGTCGGTTGGCGAAGACCTAACCAAACTCTTCAACCAGCTTTCCGGCTATGCGCCAGAGGCCAAGTTCAAATCACTGCTGGTTTCGCCAAATGGCGTCCGCGAGGGCCTAGTCGAGCGCATTAATCGCGAGATTCAGTTCAAAGCAGAGGGCAAAGAGGCCCGAATCCGCATCAAGGTCAACTCTTTGGTCGACGAGCAAATCATCGATGCCCTTTATAAGGCCTCGAGTGCCGGTGTTCAGGTTGACATCTTGGTTCGCGGAATGTGTGCGCTTCGCCCAGGCATCGCGGGTGTTAGTGAAAACATTCAGGTTCGATCAATTTTGGGTCGTTACCTAGAACACTCTCGAATTTTCTCATTCACCGGCGGCGGCGACCCAGCCGTGTTCATTGGCTCAGCAGACATGATGCACCGAAACCTTGACCGCCGAGTAGAAGCTCTGGTGCGTCTTTCTCAGCCAGACCACATCCGTGAAGTTAACGGGGTCTTCGATCTAGCCATGGATGACAAGTCGCAGTCTTGGCACCTTGCTGCAGACGGCAAATGGGTTCGCCATCAGTACGGCGATGACGGCAAGTATCTGGTTGATGTTCAAGACAAAATCATGTTGGACATCTTCGTCAAGCGAGGAAGTCGCTCGTAATGACCATCTTCGCCGCTGGAGCAGTTCTTTGGCGTGAAGTGAATAAACAACTGATGGTTGCCGTTATTCATCGAGCGCGTTATGACGACTGGAGCTTTGCAAAAGGCAAACTCGACCCAGGTGAAACTTTGCCAGAGACCGCCGTTCGAGAAATCGCCGAAGAGACCGGGCTAAAAATCAAGCTCGGCATTCACCTCGATGTCATACGCTACACGGTTGCCAATGGCACCCCCAAAGAAGTTCACTATTGGGCATCGAGAGTCACCGATAGCGCTCTGGCCAATAGCAAATTCAAGCCCTCTGAAGAAGTGGCCAGTGTTGAATGGCGCACCCCCGATGAAGCCCGCAAGGTGCTGAGCTATGACTTCGATCAAAAGCTGCTTCGACAAGTTGAGGCGCTGTTTGCACTTGGAGACCTAGCCACCAAACCGGTGATTATTCTTCGGCATGCCAAGGCCACACCTCGAGCCGACTGGCGAGGCGGCAAAAACGTTGAAGACGGCAAGCGCCCCCTTCTGCCCTTCGGATTCACTCAAGCCAAATCTCTAATTCCACTACTCACCGCTTTTGCTCCGAAGCGCATCATCACCAGCCCTTGGGAGCGCTGCAAAACCACCGTCGCACCCTATGGGGCCGCTCGGAAAATCAAGGTTATCGAGCGCTCACAGCTCAGCGAATTTGGCAATGCCAAGGGGCCTAAACGCACTGCCAATGTCGTTGAAGACGTGATTGAAGATGGGCGCTCAAGCATCATCTGCACGCACCGGCCGGCGCTTCCGACAATCCTAGAAACCCTGGGCAAATTTGGCACCAAAGAGCAGGCCGCAAAGATCCTCGAGGCCCACACCTTGAAACCTGCCGACATGCTCGTTGTGCACCTCTCGATGGCAAAGCGCAAGGCCAAACGCCACATCGTTTCCATCGAAACTTATTCACCGTTTGCCACCGAACCGGTGGAGGCGTTGGCCCCAAAAACAGCCACCCTCGAGGCGCCTAAAGAGCTCGCTTCCTCTCTCTAAAGCAACCGAGGCGGGGTTAGGGTAAATCCATGAATGATTCTGTCTGCCAAGGCCTCGATTTGCTTCGCAACAGCAAAGGGGAACCGGCGCTTTGCTTGGTGACCGGAGCAACCGGCTACATCGGTGGCCGCCTTGTAGTTGAACTTCTCAAGCATGGCTATCGCGTTCGCGTTCTAGCCAGACAACCCTCAAGACTCAAAGACCACCCCTGGATAGATGAGGT
>JBEDKW010000159.1:372-3183 GCA_041171945.1 Actinomycetota bacterium | reverse complement strand
ATTAGTCACGCACACTAAGCAGATTGAATCCAAGCCGAAGTTCTCAGGCAGCACCTAAACTAGAAAAAGCAATCTCAAGAACTCTTATAGGAGCACTATGTCCGGCCACTCCAAATGGGCAACAACCAAACACAAGAAGGCTGTCCTAGACGGACGCCGTGCAAAGTTGTTTGCAAAACTCATTAAGAACATCGAAGTAGCGGCACGACTCGGTGGTCCGGAAGTTGATGGCAACCCAACCCTCTACGATGCAATTCAAAAGGGACGTAAGAGCTCACTGCCTAACGACAACATCGAGCGCGCTGTCAAACGTGGCTCAGGAGTCGGCGCAGACGCCATTGAATACTTGAACATCATGTATGAGGGCTACGGTCCAAATGGTGTGGCCATTTTGATTGAGTGTCTTACCGATAACAAAAACCGCGCTGCGGCTGAAGTTCGTCTTGCGGTAACCCGCAACGGTGGCACCATGGCCGACCCTGGCAGCGTCTCCTACCAATTTGCTCGCAAGGGAGTCATTTTGGTAGCCAAGGTTGAGGGCACCGATGAAGACTCCATCCTGGAAGCGGTTCTCGACGTCGGAATTGATGACATCGAAGAGCGCGAGGATCAGTTCGCAATCACCACAGACCCGAGTTTGATGGTCGCCGTCAGAACCGCACTTCAAGCCGCGGGAATTGACTACGAGAGTGCCGACATGGAGTTTGTCTCTGCCATGCCGATTCAGGTCGATGCCGAGACCGCCAGAAAAGTCATTCAGTTGATTGACGCGCTAGAAGATCAAGATGACGTTCAAAACGTTTACTCGAATCTAGACATTTCACCTGAAGTGATGGCCGAACTAGAAAAAGACTAGAGCTTGCCAAGAATTCTTGGCGTTGATCCCGGACTAACCCGATGTGGCGTGGGGGTCATCGATTTAAGCAAGTCACGTCAGGTGACGCTCGTCGAAGTCGATACTTTTCGCTCCGACCCAAAAAGCGAATTAGCTAATCGAATTGGCACACTCGGTGACCTAATCGAAGCGCTAATTATTCGCACGAAACCCGACGCAATTGCCATTGAAAGAGTATTTTCGCAACAGAACCTCTCCACCGTGATGGGCACGGCTCAAATCAGCGGAGTCGTCATGATGCTTGCGCACAAACACGGAATTCCGGTAGCGCTGCATACACCAACCGAAGTTAAAGCAGCAGTCACCGGAAGTGGGCGCGCTGGCAAGGAGCAGGTTGGTTCGATGGTTGCCAAAATTTTAGGCCTTGCTGAAGTTCCGAAGCCAGCAGACGCTGCGGATAGCCTGGCAATTGCCATCTGTCACGGTTGGAAGACGGCTGGCGCAGCTGTTTCTTCAAATGGTCTGGCTACCAAAGCTCAACTGGCGTGGCACGCCGCAGAACAGGCTTCTAAAGCCTCAAAGAAGTAGTCTTAGCGAGTGATTGCATCCCTTCGTGGCACCGTTTCTGCTCTGACTCAGGTCAGCGCGGTCATTGACGTAGCCGGGGTTGGCTATTTTGTGAACATCACTCCCAACACATCCCGCATTTTGGTCGCGGGCAATCAGGTGCAACTCTTCACGGCAATGATTGTGCGCGAAGATGCAATGACGCTCTTTGCCTTCGCCGATTTTGAAGAGCAAGAATTGTTCGAGCTACTGCGCTCGGTCACCGGTGTTGGCCCTAAATCGGCCCTTGGAATATTGGGGGAGATGACTCCGGCGCAAATAAGAAATGCTGTGGCGATCGAGAATGACTCGGCGTTTAAGGCCGTGTCTGGAATTGGCCCAAAGACAGCGAAGCTAATCACCGTGACTCTCGCTGGCAAACTAAAGGGCGTCACAATCTCAACCACATCGAGTACCTCCCGTCACGAAAGTGAAGCTGTTGTCACAGCGCTTACTGGTTTGGGCTGGTCTGAGAAGCAAGCCACCGAAGCAGTGCAATCCGCGGGGCAAGAATTGGATGGCGCCGCTGGGCGCGATGCTCTGCTAAAGCTGGCGCTCTCCAAACTAAGTTCAAATAAAAAGGTCGGCGCTTAGTGATTGAGTACGAAGAGACAGAGCTGACCGAGAGTGAACTCGCTTTTGAGTCAGCACTCCGGCCCAAATCCCTGGATGAATTCGTCGGCCAACAAAAGGTTCGCAGTCAACTGAGTTTGCTTATCGAAGCAGCAAGGCTTCAAAATCGCACCGCCGACCACATTCTTCTCGCTGGACCGCCGGGGCTTGGTAAGACCACTTTGGCCATGATCATCGCTCATGAGAGTGGAAGGCCGCTGCGGCTAACCAGTGGGCCGACAATCCAGCACGCTGGAGATTTAGCTGCGGTGTTGTCCTCGTTGGCTCCCGGCGAAGTCTTGTTCATCGATGAGATTCATCGCATGGCAAGGCCCGCAGAGGAGATGCTTTACCTCGCCATGGAAGACTTCCGGGTCGATGTGATGGTGGGTAAGGGAGCCGGCGCAACATCCATTCCACTCGAACTGTCGCCCTTCACCTTGGTGGGGGCAACCACTCGCTCAGGAATGCTGCCCAACCCACTTCGCGATCGATTCGGGTTCACTGCACACCTTGAGTTTTACGAAGATGTAGACCTCCAAGAGGTTCTAAAGAGGGCTGCCACAAAACTAAATCTTGAGATAGACGCGGATGCTCTCTCTGAAATTGCCGGACGCAGCAGAGGAACACCTCGCATCGCAAACCGATTGCTTCGTCGAGTGAGAGACTTTGCGCTGGTGGGTGGTCACCAAAGAGTTTTGCTTGAAGATGCTCGGGCTGCACTCCAGCTTTACGAGGTCGACGAGCTGGGCCTAGAC
>JBEDKW010000159.1:0-353 GCA_041171945.1 Actinomycetota bacterium | reverse complement strand
CGGTGGGTCTCTCGACCCTTGCCGTTGCCGTGGGCGAGGAGCAAGACACCATCGAAGCTGTGGTCGAACCGTTCTTGGTTCGAATCGGCTTGATTTCGCGAACGCCTCGAGGTCGGCAAGCAACGGCAGCCGGCATCAATCACCTCAAGGCAACCGCTACAAATCCCAAGTAGTCGCGTTTCAAAGACTTATAATCGTGTAGGCGCCTTTGGCGTCTTTCTTATGTTGGAATCATTACCAGTAAGGCTCCCATGAATCAGGACATCTTCCTAGTTGTAGCTCTCGGCTTCCTCATCGTCATGATGTTTCTAAGCAGTCGCAAGCGCAAGAAGGCCGCCCAAGCTCTCCAGTCA
>JBEDKW010000158.1:0-2826 GCA_041171945.1 Actinomycetota bacterium | reverse complement strand
TATGCTCGCGAAAAAAGCGCTGAATTAGCCACAATCTTTGGAAACTAGCGACTGCTAATCTGCTCTAAGGGCATTTTGCCCGTTTACCGCGCACCCAGATGTTTCTGGCGGCTGGCTTCGTGCGGCAGTGTTTGGTGCCATGGATGGCCTGGTCTCGAACATTGCTTTGATTGCCGGAATCGGTGCCGCTGGTGCCTCTGGCCCGACCATTGTTTTGACCGGTTGTGCAGGCTTGGTTGCCGGAGCGTTCTCAATGTCTCTTGGCGAATACACCTCGGTGAAGACTGCCAACGAGCAGTTGGCCGCCGAACTTGAAATTGAGCGTCAGGCACACCGCAGAAACCCAGAGGGTGAGCGCAGCGAACTAGTGCTTGGCTTCATGCAGATGGGGATGAGCGAAAAAACTGCTCAATATGCCGCTAGTGAAGTTCACGAGAACCACGAACTCGCCGCTCGAATTCACGTCACGCAAGAACTGGGCCTAGACCCAAGCTCGAACCCATCGCCCTGGACAGCAGCAGTTTCTTCTTTTGCAATGTTTGCCGTTGGCGCCGCGTTTCCGCTGATTCCTTATGCATTGGGCTTTGATTCATTGGCCGCTGGCCTTGCCGTTGGTGGCGTTGGCCTGCTGATTGCCGGAGCGGTTGCGGCTAAGTTCACCCGGAAATCTTGGTGGAAGAACGCGCTTCGCCAGCTGGTATTCGGCGCGATTGCCGTTGGCGCAACCTACTTAGTTGGCTCGCTGCTTGGGGTTGCCGCAGCCTGAGCCTTGGTGCTTTTGCGGTTCTTGAGCCAAGCTCGAAGACCAGCAAGTAGCGACAGCGTGATAAAGAAAATTGCGATGGCGTATGAGGCGTTTTTAACCACTGGGATTGAAGCCGCGAAATAGCCGGCAACGGTTAGACCAGTGCCCCAGGCCAAAGCCCCAACTGCATTTGCGGTGAAGAACTTGTAGTAGTTCATGCGCGAGATGCCTGCGATGGCAGGCACAAACACACGGGCCCAAGGCATAAAGCGAGCAATCACAACGGCCCACCAGCCCCAGCTCTGATAGAACTTTTCAGACTTAGCAATCGCGTTCTTGAGCAGCTCGCCCTTGCGGCGGTCTAGATATGGACGACCATAGTGCCGACCTAGTGTGTAGCCCACTTGGTCGCCGAGCCAGGCAGCAATGCCAACACCGATGGCCATCGGCCAGATGTTGATTTGACTTGAGGCTCCGGCGGCCACGAGACCGGCAGCAAACACCAATGAGTCACCGGTGATGAAAGGCACGAAAGCACCGATGAATAACCCGGTGCCAGCGAACACCAAACCCCAGACCACAGCATAAAAAAGCCATGGTCCGATTTGGTCATACCAGCTGCTGATTTCATCAGAGATGGCTAGGTGAATCAGTGGGGTCATAATCTAAGTTTAAGGCTTGCCGTGCAGAACAATTTCATCGAGTTCTAGACGGGTGCGCGGAGCGATTTCACGCTCGTAGGCTGGGCCCTCAAGGTTGTTGGCCGGAGCGACCTTTCCGACAGCAATGGCAACCAGAACCTTGAGGTTCTCGGCTAGCTCTAGGTTCTTGTGAAGAACGTCGTGAAGAACGCCACCGATTACGTGGGTGTGCAAGCCCAACTCGTGTGCCTGGGTGATTAGCTGGCTGATTGACAGGCCGGCGTCTAGCGGTGCCGACTTGTTGGCTGAGCCATCGGCGTTGGTGGCAACAATTGAGACCACGATGATGGCCGAAGCGCCAGGTGCCCAAGCAGCGTTGAAACCCGAAAGACCTTCGACCACCTTGGTGTGAAGATCGGTTCCATTGGCAGCTACCGAGAAGCGCCATGGCTGAACGTTGTTGGCGCTTGGTGCCCAACGCGCTGCCTCAAGAATTGAAAGCATGTCGTGCTGAGAGATTACGTAGCTCGAAATCGTAGGAGCGCGGGCTCCAGCGTTCTGCTAGAACGGGCATGATGGGCGCGGCGGTGATTGCTGTTTTAGACATGTAGGGGGTCAACTACTCTTCTTCTGGTTTTATTGCCAAAGGGGCAAACTGATTTTTGCTCGGGCACTCTCGCCTAGGCTGGAGCAATGTCTCGCAAAGGTTTAATCCTATTCATCGCCACCGGTATCGCGTGGGGTCTACCGTATTTCTTCATTCGAATTGCTGTCGAAGATTTCTCGACCGTCACAATTGTTTTCGCCCGAGTGGTCATCGGTGGAGCAGTGCTGATTCCGTTGGCCATTCACCGCAAGGCACTTTTGCCAGCAATCAAGCAGTGGCGTTGGGTTCTGGCATTTGCCGCAATTGAAATGGTTGTGCCTTGGTGGCTCATCACCGAAGCCGAGAGAAACATCTCCTCTGGCCTCGCTGGCCTTTTAGTAGCAACCGTGCCATTTTTTGCAATTCTGATTGCCTACTTCTATCAGGGCGATAAATCGGTCAAGCACCCAAAGACACTGATGGGTCTCGTTATCGGGTTTGTTGGCGTGGTGCTCTTGGTGGGCATCGATAGCCTCGCCGGTCACATCTCGCCGGTTCACGTTTTGATGGTGATTGTGGCCGCGGTTGGTTATGCCGTTGCGCCGGCCATTGCGGCTCAAAAACTAAACAACGTAGAAACCGTTGGTGTGATTTCACTTTCGTTGGCCATGGTGGCAGTGGTTTATGCAGTGCCTGCACTTATTGCTCTGCCCGCCGAAATTGCCGCTGTCCCGGCCATCGAATCATGGATTGCACTCGGAGTTCTAGGAGTGATCTGCTCGGCCGTTGCCTTCGTGATCTTCTTTATGCTGATTCGCGAAATAGGCTCGGCCCGAGCAACACTGATCACCTAC
>JBEDKW010000157.1:0-2830 GCA_041171945.1 Actinomycetota bacterium | reverse complement strand
AGCGAGTTCGCGAAGCCATCAAGATTGCCGGATCTCGTGGCCTAGCAGTGAACGAAATCACCCGCCCAGAAATGGACCGCATGACCGGGTTTGACTCTGTTCACCAGGGCATTGCACTATCGGTGCCGCCTTATAAGTACCAGCACCCGATGGAACTGCTTGACCTAATTTTGTCTCGCGGCCAGAAGCCTCTTTTGGTGGCTCTCGACGGCATCACCGACCCAAGAAACCTCGGAGCAATCATTCGATCAGTGGCAGCTTTCGGTGGCCAAGGAGTCATTTTGCCTCAGCGTCGTTCAACCGGTGTGACAGCTTCAGCCTGGAAGACTTCGGCTGGCGCTGCAGCGCGTGTGCCGGTAGCGCTTGCGGCTAACCTGAACGCCACTCTGAAAGAGTTCAAGAAGCGTGGCGTGTTTGTAGTTGGCCTCGACGGCAGCGGCGAAATGAGCTTGCCAAACTTTGATCTCGGAACTGAGCCCTTGGTTTTGGTTGTTGGTTCCGAGGGCAAGGGTCTTTCGAGACTTGTCACCGAAAACTGCGACGCAGTGCTTTCGATTCCAATCGCCCGCGACACCGAGTCGCTAAACGCCGGCATTGCCGCCAGCGTCACCCTCAACGAGATCTCAAAGCGCCGAGCAGCACTTAAGCGTTAAACCAGATCGCGCCAGTCTGCTTCTTCGTCGTCTTCGGCAACTGTGATTGTGCCCGAAGGAACAGCATCCGGCAAAGTGATCGCTTCGGTCGGAGCGTTTAGGTAAGCCTCTTCTTCTCGACGATTAACCAGTACGTTGTCGATATAGGAGTGCACCGCTTCATCGAGCGGAACATCTCGACCTTGGTTTTCGGAAATGTACCAACGGTGTTCTAGAACCTGGTGGTAAATTTCTGCTGGCTCGAGCCTGCCGAGAAGATTTCGCGGAATGGCTGTGACTACCGGTTCAAAAGAATGACTGAGCCATTCGTGGGCCAAAACCTCTTCATCGGCGCCAGCCCTCGGGTTATTAACCCGGTACTGGTCGAGGTCGTTTAGAAGACGTCGGGCTTGGTTTTCTTCAACATCGAGGCCGGTCAGGCGAATCAATCGTCTGGCATGGTGGCCCGCATCAACAACCTTGGGTTGAATCTTCACTGTGGTGCCGGCAGAGTCGGTTTTAATTGCCAATTCTTCGATGTCGAACCCGAGCTCGTTGAGTCGATCAACTCGGCGGCTGATCTTCCATCGGTCGGCAGCCGCAAATGTTTCGACCGCGGTCAGTTCGCTCCACAGTTCGCGATATTTCGCAACGATTCTCTCGCTGGTTGCCAAGGCATCGATGCCAGGCATTGCATGGCCGCTGGCGATCAGGTCCATGAGTTCACCTGCGATGTTTACTCGACCGATTTCGAGGTCGTTCTCGCGTTGCCCATTCGAGAGGCCTGAGTCATAGAGCTGACCTGTTTCGGCATCTACGAGGTAGGCGGCGAATGCTCCGGCATCGCGTCTGAAAAGCGTATTTGAAAGTGAAACATCGCCCCAGAAAAAGCCGGCGATGTGAAGTCGAACCAGCAGTAGGGCCAAGGCATCCACAAGTCTTGTGGCTGTCTCTGGGCGCAGGCCTTGAGACCACATTGCGCGATAGGGGAGTGAAAACTTGAGGTGTCGAGTGACTAGAACGGAGAGCAATTCTTCGCCGTCTTCGCGGGTTCTGTTGTTGATGATTGCGAAGGGCTCGACGCAGGGCACATCCAGTTTGAGCAGTTGCTTTAGAAGGTCATACTCGCGCCTTGCAAGCTCGGGCAGGGTCTCTTTGATGGCAATTACGTGGTCGCCAAGATGAGCAAATCTAACTGTGTGACGGCTCAGGCCTTTTGGTAGGGCCGCGATGTTCTCACTCGGCCACTCTTCCAATGGCAAATGCCACGGTAGATCCAGCAGAGCTGGTTCTACCGTGGCAGCCGTTATATCTAGTGAGGTCACTTAGTTAAGGCGTTCGCCAGATTCGACGTCGAATAGGTGAACGATTCCGCCCTGAGGCTTCAAGTAAACCTTGTCGCCTGCATATGGGTGGTCGCGTCCGTCAACGCGGCAAACAACATCCTGGTCGCCGCCACCGATGTTGGTGTGGCCATACAAGAAGCCGTCGGCGCCTAGTTCTTCGATAACGTCAACATCAACTGCAATACCTTCGCCGTTTGAAACGGTTAGGTTCTCAGGGCGGATGCCCACAGTTACTGTCTTGGCGCTTGTCTTAGCAAGGATCTCGCGAGCAATCGGAAGTACAACGGTTCCGAACTGAACTCCGCCGTCAACGATTGGTAGCTGCACGAGGTTCATAGCTGGTGAGCCAATGAAGCCGGCAACGAAAACGTTCTTCGGGGTTTCGTATAGTTCGCGAGGGGTTGCAACCTGCTGAAGTAGGCCATCCTTTAGAACCGCAACGCGGTCACCCATGGTCATTGCTTCGACCTGGTCGTGAGTCACATAAACGGTGGTTACTCCGAGGCGACGCTGAAGTGACGCAATTTGGGTGCGAGTCTGAACGCGAAGCTTGGCGTCAAGGTTCGAAAGAGGCTCATCCATGAGGAACACCTGAGGCTTGCGAACGATTGCACGACCCATGGCAACGCGCTGGCGCTGACCACCAGAAAGAGCCTTTGGCTTACGAGCAAGGTATGGCTCGAGGTCTAGAAGCTTGGCTGCCTCAAGAACGCGAGTTGCACGCTCTTCTTTGTTGATGCCGGCAATCTTCAATGCGAAGCCCATGTTCTCGGCCACAGTCATGTGAGGGTAGAGGGCGTAGTTCTGGAAGACCATTGCGATGTCGCGGTCTTTAGGTGGGGTGTCGGTTAC
>JBEDKW010000156.1:0-2843 GCA_041171945.1 Actinomycetota bacterium | reverse complement strand
GTGGTGCCAGCCCTCGGCAAGAATTTCGCCGCCGTGGTCGAGAATGACTGCGCCTACCTGAGGGTTCGTTCCGAAGGCGGGGCCGTTTAGGGCAAGCTCGAGCGCGCGGCGCATCGCCGCTTCGTAGTGTCGAATCTGTTCCATGCTCTTCTCGTGCCTTTAGTCAATCAAAAGGAACGCGCATCGGGGAGGGTTGGCAAGAATAGCCAAACGGGGTCAGTCGCACCTAAAAAAAGGTCGACAAACCCTGTTCTTCTCCCATCCGGACTTTAACCGTCGGTACCGGAATTTCACCAGTTCAACCGCCGAGGTGTTTATAGCCGGTTCAAACATCAAACCTGCATCGCCTCGTCGGGTCGCGGACTTTAACCGCCGGCTCAGATTTTCACTGACCCCGAAGAACGTTTATTGCTTTGAAGCTGTGCTGCCAAAAGGCAACGGTATAGCAGTTATAAGGCTATCGCTACCTCTTGATAAACCCAATCCGGTCATAAACCATTCCCAGCGTCTTCTCAGCCTGCTCATTGGCTTTTGCCGCGCCCTTGGCCAGCAAACGATCGAGTTCCGCAGGGTCGCTGAGTAACTCTTCGGCACGATTTCTGATTGGCTCGATTGCAGCCACAACCACATCAGCCACTTCACCCTTGAGAGCGCCATAGCCAGCACCTTCGAAGCGGGCCTCGAGCGAGGCAATGCTCTCGCCAGAGATTGCCGAGTGAATGCCCAGCAGATTTGAGATACCAGGCTTAGCTTCGCGGTCAAAGCGAATCTCGCCATCAAGGTCGGTCACCGCGCTCTTGATTTTCTTCACCACCACGGATGTGTCATCCATGATGTTGATTAGACCCTTTGGGTCGCCCGACTTGGACATCTTGGCGGTTGGGTTCTGCAGGTCTTGAATCTTGGCGCTCTCTTTGAGAATGACGCCCTCGGGAATTACGAAAGTTTCGCCAAAGCGAGAGTTGAAGCGCATGGCGAGGTCTCTGGTGAGCTCGATGTGCTGGCGCTGGTCTTCACCAACCGGAACGGCCTTCGGCTGATACAGCAGAATGTCGGCGGCTTGCAAGACTGGGTAGGTAAACAGACCAACCGAAGCCGCATCGGTGCCATTCTTTTGGGACTTGTCTTTGAACTGAGTCATGCGACCTGCTTCACCAAAACCGGTGATGGTCATAAGCACCCAAGCCAACTGGGCGTGAGCCGGAACGTGAGACTGCACGAAGAGGGCCGACTTGTTTTCATCGATGCCGGCTGCCAAATATTGAGCGGCGGTCACGCGAGTGTTTCGGCGCAGTTGCTCTGGTTCCTGCGCAACGGTGATGGCATGTAGGTCAACCACACAGAAAAACGCGTTGTAGTCGTCTTGCATCTTGGTCCAGTTCACCAGTGCACCTAGGTAGTTTCCGAGGTGAAGTGAACCAGCCGATGGCTGCATTCCGCTGAGCAGATTTGGCTTTGTCATGGTCTCAATCCTAGAAGGCGCATTGCCCGGTATTTGTTAAGTGGTCGGTCTCTAGAGGTAGGTGACCGAGACAGGGGAGTGGTCGGTCCAGCGGGTGTCGTAGCTCTCGGCTCGGTGCACTTTGTCATCGGCTGAGGTTTCGGCAAGTGCCGGGGTAGCCAGGTGGTAATCGATTCGCCAACCGGCATCGGTGTCGAAGGCCTGCCCGCGATAAGACCACCAGGTGTATGGCCCAGCAACCTCGGGGTGGCTGGCTCGACCAACATCAATCCAGCCCTGCTGGCTCATTAGAGTGTCAAAATAGGCGCGCTCCTCTGGCAAGAAACCGGCATTTTTCAGGTTTCCCTTCCAGTTTTTAATGTCGAGTTCGGTGTGACCAACATTGAGGTCGCCAACCACCACGGCATAGCCACCAGCACGGATGAGCTCCGCCATGCGCTCTTGCATGGCTTCTAGAAACTTGTATTTCTCGACCTGTTTAGGGGTGTCAACCTCGCCAGAGTGAACGTAGGTGCTGATTACGGTGACGATTTTGTCGCCAATCTTGAAGTCGGCTTCTAACCATCGGCCGGCCGAATCGAAATCATCGGGGCCAAGAGTGGTGCGGCTGGCGATGGGTTCAATCTTGCTGACTAGTGCCACACCGGCGCGACCCTTGGCGCTCGCCGAATCGTGCAAGAAGAACCACTTGCCACCATCGCTCGGCGGGTTTGCCTCAAATAGGTCAACCAGGTCTTTGGTGTCGGCCCGAACTTCCTGGAGGGCAAACACATCGGCGTCGGAATTAGCCAGCCACTCGGCCATGCCTTTTCGAAAGGCGGCGCGAACACCGTTGACATTTATGGTGACTACTTTGATGGGCATGGCTCAAGTTTAACCTTGTGAGAACTAACCCGAAGTTGCCCTAAGCCATCGCGAATAGAATCGATTCATGGCAGAGCGCATTTTGGTCGGTGCTGGGGTTGGCAGCGGTGTTGCCAATGGCCCAGCATTTGTGCTCACGCGCCCAACTGAGAGCCTGGCTCTCATCTCAACTCCAGGCAATCGCATCGGCCTCATCGCTATCAAGAAAGCCATGGATAAAGTGGCCAGCGATCTAGAAAACATCAAAACTGCGGGTGCCGCTCTAGAGGTGACCCAAGCCCTGGCCATGATTCTTCGAGACCCGTCTCTGATTGAGGTTGTGAAGTCTTTTCTTTCGGAGGGGCTTGAGGCAGCCGAGGCGCTAAAGCGAGCCTTCGATAAATTTGCCAAGCAACTGGAACAACTCGGAGGCTACTTTGCTGCCCGGGCCGCTGACCTCGGCTATTTGAGATCTCGAGTCATTGATGAGTTAGCGGGTGTGAACAACGGACTCGACTTTCCAGCCGAGCCATTCATC
>JBEDKW010000155.1:0-2845 GCA_041171945.1 Actinomycetota bacterium | reverse complement strand
CACTAGGTCTGGTTCAGATGACTCGTAAGAAGCTCGGAATCGGCCTTCTTGAGGCGTTCAGCGAGCCTTGTGAGGCCTGTGCTAGCCGCGGAGTGATTGTTCACCACGAGCCAATCATGCGTTCGAAGAACAGCACCCTCGAAGACTCACGCCCGCAGCAGCAGCAAAAGCAGCAGGGCAGTGGCAATAAGCGTGGTCGTTCAGACCGTGGCCCAAAGCAAGAGCAAGCCAAGGTAGTAACCGCTGAACGAGCTGTTGAGATGAACAATGTGATCACCCAGATTGCCGCCTCAACAGTTGCCGCTCACGAAGCTGCCGGCGAGCCTTCGCCAATCACACTTCCTCAGGTCAAGATTCAGGTTGAACAAGCCTCGAATTCTGGGCTTGAGAAGACACTCGAATCAGTTCTAGACGCACTCCCAGAGCCAAAAGCTGCTGGTCAAGGTCGTCGCAAACCGCGTCGGGCAACCAGTGGAGGAACAGTGGCTCCGGCCTCTTCATCCACAACAAGTGAAATCGCTGGCTAAATAGGTTTGACCCCAGCCGATAGGCGATGTAGACTAAACCCTCGTTGCCTGTCAAATATTGCAATGCAACACTCAAGACTTTCGAACAAAGGGTATATCTGTGGTTTACGCAGTAGTCCGCGCAGGCGGCCGCCAGGAGAAGGTGTCGGTAGGCACCATTGTGACTCTCGACCGTATTAAGGCTGACGCCAACGGCAAGATTGAGCTAACCGCTCTTCTGCTAGTTGACGGAGACAAGGTCACAACCGATGCCGCGGCTCTCGCCAAGGTAAAGGTAAGTGCTGAGGTTCTAAACGACCTCCGTGGCCCTAAGATCATCATCCAGAAATACAAGAACAAGACCGGTTACAAGAAGCGCATGGGGCACCGTTCGGAGCTCACCCGCGTTCAGGTCACTGAGATTAAGTAAAGGACTGACGCAAAATGGCTTCCAAAAAAGGTGTTAGCTCTACCCGCAACGGCCGCGACTCAAACGCTCAGCGTCTTGGTGTCAAGCGCTATGCAGGCCAAGAAGTAAACGCAGGCGAGATTATCGTTCGTCAGCGCGGAACTCACTTCCACCCAGGCGCAAACGTTGGCAAGGGCAAGGACGACACATTGTTCGCCCTAGCTGCCGGCGCAGTGAACTTTGGCACCAAGGGTGGTCGCCGCGTGGTGAACATCATCGAGGCCGCTTAGGTTTCAACCAGTTTTCACGTAAAGGCGAGCCTTTGGCTCGCCTTTACTGTTTTTCAAATAAATGGCCCCCGGGCGAAAGGAGATAATCATGGTCTCATTGGGTGATCAAGTAAGTCTTCACTTGCGCGCGGGCAACGGCGGCGATGGATGTGTCTCGGTAAAGCGCGAGAAATTCAAGCCTCTAGCCGGCCCAGACGGAGCCGACGGCGGCAAGGGCGGCAGCATCAGCCTCATCTCCGACCCAAACGTCACAACTCTCCTTGACTTCCACTTTCACCCTCACCGTGCCGGTGGCGATGGTGGCGATGGTGCTGGTGACTTCAGAAACGGAGCCCACGGCGAGAGCCTAGTTTTGTCGGTTCCGGTTGGAACCGTCGTAAAGGATGAAAACGGCAAGCTAATTGCCGACCTCGATGAAGAGGGCATGGAGCTTGTTATCGCTGAGGGTGGCCAAGGCGGCCTCGGAAACGCAGCTCTATCCAGCTCAAAGCGCAAGGCTCCAGGCTTCGCATTGTTCGGCGTTCCAGGCTGGCGCGGCGACATCATCCTCGAACTTAAGTCAGTTGCTGATATCGCTCTGGTTGGTTACCCAAGCGCTGGCAAATCATCACTGATTGCCGCACTTAGTGCCGCCCGACCAAAAATCGCCGACTACCCATTCACCACGTTGCACCCAAACCTTGGTGTAGTTCAGGCCGGCAACACTCGATTCACCATTGCCGATGTTCCTGGTCTGATCGAGGGCGCCAGCGAGGGCAAGGGCCTTGGCCTTCAGTTCTTGAGACACGTCGAGCGCTGTTCTGCACTGTTGCACGTCATCGACTGCGCAACAATTGAGCCAAACCGCGACCCAGCTAGCGACCTAGACAAGATTCTTTTTGAACTCGACGCATATCAAGTTCCCGAGGGTGGGGTTCCGCTTACTCAGCGCCCTCAACTCATTGCTCTTAACAAGGCCGATGTCCCAGACGCCAAAGAGTTGGCTGAATTCGTCAAGCCAGATCTTGAGGCTCGCGGTTACAAGGTGTTCATCATCTCTGCCGTCAGCCACGAGGGTCTAAGAGAGCTTAACTTTGCCCTTGCTGCTCTTGTTGATAAAGCGCGCCACGACCTAGGTCAACAGCCGGTCAAGCCACGCATTCAGTTGATGCAGAGCAAACGCGACGAAAACACTTTCATCATCAAGAAAGAAAGCCGAAACGACGAAGACTTCTTCAGAGTTCTTGGTGCAAAGCCTGAGCGTTGGGTTCACCAGACAAACTTTGCCAACGAAGAAGCAATTGGCTACCTAGCCGACCGTCTTGGCAAGATCGGCCTTGAGCAAGAGCTTTTCAAGGCTGGCGCCGTATCTGGTTCCACCGTAGTTATTGGTCCGGGCCAAGGAATCGTCTTCGACTGGGAGCCAACTATCAGTTCGGCTGCCGAGCTAATCGCTGGCCCTCGTGGCACCGATGCACGCTTCGACATGCGCGAACGCCGCACCACTAAAGAACGTCGTAAGACTTACACCGAGCGCATGGATGCCAAGGCAGCCACGCGTGAAGAAATGCGTAAAGAGGGTGTGGCCGGAAAGTGGTCGCAACCAGAGGACTTCGAAAAGGAAGACTAAGTGGCACTTCGAGACAGAAGCGAGCTTGCGA
>JBEDKW010000154.1:394-3240 GCA_041171945.1 Actinomycetota bacterium | reverse complement strand
GGCGTTGAGATAGAGCCCCAGCTGCTCGAACTCGCACTGACCCACCGCTCATACTCGTATGAGAACGGCAACATACCCAACAACGAACGCCTCGAATTTTTAGGCGATGCGGTGTTGGGTTTTGTCGTTACGGCACATATTCACGACCTACTTCACGACCTTGCCGAGGGCGAGCTCACCAAAGTAAAGAACGCTGTCGTCTCGGCTCGAGCCTTGTCCAAGGTGGCTTCTGATCTCGGTCTGGGCGAGTTTCTAAGGCTCGGCAAAGGTGAAGAGCAAACCGGTGGCCGCTCAAAGCCCAATCTTCTAGCTGATGCTTTCGAAGCAGTTCTCGGCGCCGTCTATGTGTCAAAGGGCATCGATGAGGCTCGCGCCCTAGTCGAGAAATTTGTTTTTCCGCTGCTTGAAAACACTGATGAACTTCGTGAAAACAGCGATCCTAAAACCACTCTCCAAGAGCGAGTTCAAGCACTAACTCTTGAGGCTCCTAAATATGTGACGACTCACGAGGGCCCAGATCACGACCGGTCCTTCTTCTCAAAGGTGTTTGTTGGTGAGACCCTCATCGGTGAGGGTGCCGGCCGAAGCAAAAAGACTTCAGAAACCGATGCTGCATCTGTGGCGTTAAAAGAACTTGACCGTGGCGTACTTGGCAAAGCCAAAACCAAAGCCAAGCCAAAACCTAAAACGGCAAAATAATGCCTGAGTTACCAGAAGTCGAGACAGTCAGGGCTGGTCTTGCCCCCGCCCTCACGGGCTCCACCGTGACTTCAGTTCGAGTTTTAGACTCTCGCAGCCTCAAGCGCCACCCAGGCGGAGTGGAAGATTTCACCGAAACCTTGGTTGGCAGCAGAGTGCTTGGCGTCGTTCGCCGAGGCAAGTTTTTGTGGATGCCGATTGAGTTGCCGAAGGCAAAAGACACTGGTCACCGATTGGCCCTCGTAGGACACCTCGGCATGAGTGGTCAGATGTTACTTAGAACGCCTGGGTTCGCCGAAGACAAACTCACGCGCGTGATTATCGATGTGCAGACACCTTCGGGTGAGCCAGTTGAGCTGAGATTTATTGATCAACGCATTTTTGGCTCCTTAGCAATCGACGAACTTGTTGACACTCCTGATAAAAAGGCAGGTGGCTACAGCGCTGGTGTTGCCGAGGGGCAATGGTGGCGAAACCTCATCCCAGCATCGGCAGCGCACATCAGCCGCGACCCACTAGACAGTGACTTCGATGAGGCGTTGGTGCTCGCAAAACTCAAAAAGAAGAACTCTGGAATCAAGCGCGTTTTGCTCGACCAGCAGACCCTAAGCGGCATCGGAAACATTTATGCCGACGAAGCGCTATGGCAATCGAAGCTGCACTACGACCAGCCGGCCGCCTCTTTGGGCAGCGCGAAAGCAAAAGAGTTACTGGCCAGCGTGCGTGAAATATTGGGAAAAGCGGTAACTCAAGGTGGCACCAGTTTCGATGAGCAATACAAAAACGTAAACGGCGAAAGTGGCTACTTTGCCGTCTCACTCAACGCCTACGGCATGACTGGCTTGCCTTGCAAACGCTGTGGCAAACTCATCAAACGAGACACCTGGATGAACCGCGGCTCGCACTTCTGCCCCAACTGCCAAAAGCTCAAGAGCTGAGTAGGGGCAGTGGCTTAAAACCGAGCCCAAAATAAGGTATTTTGGAGAGTCGCGACATTACTGTCGTTTTATCAAGGCCCAAAGAAGGGGTGTTCGACTTGTATCTAAAAAGCCTCACCCTAAAGGGCTTCAAATCTTTTGCCCAACCAACCACTTTCGCCTTTGAGCCCGGAGTCACCGCAGTAGTTGGCCCCAACGGTTCAGGCAAATCAAATGTGGTTGACGCTCTTGCCTGGGTAATGGGTGAGCAAGGCGCCAAGAGTCTTCGCGGCGGCAAAATGGAAGACGTAATTTTTGCTGGCACCAGCACTAAGGGCCCGCTCGGTCGTGCCGAGGTAATCCTCACTATCGACAACGCCGATGGTGCCCTGCCAATTGACTACAGCGAAGTCACGATTTCTCGAACTCTGTTTCGAAATGGTGGCAGTGAATATGCAATCAACGGCGACACCTGTCGCTTGCTTGATGTTCAAGAACTTCTAAGCGACTCGGGCCTCGGCCGCGAAATGCACGTCATCGTTGGGCAAGGTCAGCTCGACGCGGTTTTGCGCGCGACACCTGAGGAGCGCCGCGGTTTCATCGAAGAAGCTGCCGGCATTTTGAAGCACCGTCGACGCAAAGAAAAGACCGAGCGAAAGCTCGAAGCTATGCAGGCCAACCTCACCCGCCTCAACGACTTAGCCGGTGAAGTTCGTCGCCAACTAAAGCCACTTGGTCAGCAGGCCGAGGTTGCCCGCGAAGCCCAAGGTATTGCCGCAACAGTTCGCGATGCCAAGGCACGCATCCTGGCTGCTGACATCACCGATTTGCACCGAGCGCTAGAAGAGACCGCTAGAAGTGAAGCCGATCGCCGCGGCGAACGCAACATTTTGCAAGAGTTGCTGGCCGAAAACACAGCCCGTCTTGGCCACTTAGAGGCCGCTCAGGTTTCTACCGACCTAGATCAGGCACGCAACCTTTCTTATCAGTTCGACTCTTTGGCGGAGAGATTGCGCTCACTGCTCTCTATCGCCAACCAGCGAGTTGCTCTTTTGGGCTCCAAGGCCGAAATGTCTGGTGCTCAAGTTGACCCCGCTGCCCTTGAATCTGAGGCGTCAAACGCAGAGTTGAAAGCGAAAGAACTCGAGGTTGTTGTCGAGACTCTGAAAGCAGCACTTCACGGCGCCGAAATTTCTAGAAGCGAAGCACGCGATGTTCTTGAGAAGTTTG
>JBEDKW010000154.1:0-322 GCA_041171945.1 Actinomycetota bacterium | reverse complement strand
TTGCCGAAGCTCACGAGCGTCACTTGGCTCGCAAGAACGAGTACGAAACCCTCGAAGCACAATTGCAGAACACTCAGTCGCCGTCCGACAGTGGGCTTGAGGGTCGCTATGACGCGGCTCAAAAGGCAGTAACCGAGGCAGCGAGCCGCATCGAAGTTCTTCGCGACGAAATTCATCAGGCTGAACGTGAACGCGATTCACTCTCGGCCAAGCGCTCGGCCCTGAACCTAACTCTTGAGCAAAAAGATGGCACCACCGAACTTGTTTCAGCCGGCTTGCGCGGAATTCGCGGCTTGGTTGCTAGTCACATGAAAATCACCAA
>JBEDKW010000153.1:0-2855 GCA_041171945.1 Actinomycetota bacterium | reverse complement strand
GATGCAGGCTCAAGATCAGCCGGCGAAGATAGGGTTCCGCGGATTGCCGTTGCTGCTGCAACCAACGGCGACACCAAGTGGGTTCTTGCGCCCTTGCCTTGACGGCCCTCGAAGTTGCGGTTTGAGGTTGAGGCAGCGCGCTCGCCAGCGGCAAGTTGGTCTGGGTTCATGCCCAGGCACATTGAACAACCGGCGAAGCGCCACTCGGCACCAAACTCTTTGAAGATTTTGTCTAGGCCTTCGGCCTCTGCCTGCAAACGAACGCGAGCCGAGCCAGGAACTACCAAGAAGCGAATGCCGTCTGCCATTTTCTGACCCTCGACGATTGCCGCGGCGGCACGCAAGTCTTCGATGCGGCTGTTGGTGCAAGAGCCCAAGAACACGGTGTCGACACGAATGTCCTTCATGCGGGTGCCCGGTTTTAGATCCATGTATTCAAGGGCGCGCTCGGCAGCTGCCTTGTCATTTGGGTCACTGAAGTCGTTCGGGTTTGGCACGGTGTCGAGCAGTGAAACACCCTGACCCGGGTTGGTTCCCCAGGTCACGAATGGGTCTAGCGTGTTGGCATCGAGGAAGACCTCGGTGTCATACTTGGCGCCTTCATCGCTCGGCAAAGTCTTCCAGTATTCAACTGCTGCGACCCAGTCGGCGCCCTCGGGTGCATGCGGTCGACCCTCTAGGTAGTCGAAAGTGATCTGGTCTGGCGCAATCATTCCAGCGCGAGCGCCAGCTTCAATAGACATGTTGCAAATAGTCATGCGGGCTTCCATTGAAAGCGCACGGATGGCCGAACCGCGGTATTCGAGCACGTAGCCCTGACCGCCACCGGTGCCGATTTTGGCAATCACGGCAAGGATGATGTCTTTGGCTGTGACGCCTGGGCGCAGAGTGCCCTCCACGTTGATGGCCATGGTCTTGAACGGCTTGAGTGGCAGAGTCTGGGTGGCTAGCACGTGCTCAACCTCGCTGGTGCCGATGCCCATGGCGAGAGCGCCAAAAGCGCCGTGCGTTGAGGTGTGTGAATCTCCGCAAACCACGGTGATGCCAGGCATGGTGAGGCCCAACTGCGGGCCAACTACGTGCACGATGCCCTGATCGATGTCGCCGAGCGAGTGAATGCGAATGCCGAATTCGGCCGCGTTGCTGCGAAGAGCCTCAATCTGGGTGCGACTAATCGGGTCGGCGATTGGCTTGTCGATCTCGAGAGTCGGAGTGTTGTGGTCTTCGGTGGCAATGGTTAGGTCTGGTCGGCGAACTGGGCGGCCAGCAACTCGAAGGCCATCGAATGCCTGTGGGCTAGTTACCTCGTGCACCAAGTGCAGGTCGATGTAAAGAAGATCTGGAGAGCCATTTTCGCCCTTTGCGACCAAGTGGTCGTTCCACACCTTTTGAGCCAGAGTAAGCGGCTGATTTGTCATGCAAACACCTCAGAATGATTGAACTTCAAGTTTACCAAGCCGAGCGGTGCCTTGGTTGAGAAATGCGCTCTTCGATGATGGCTAGGCTGACTGAATGAGCGAATTAAATCTTGGTCTTCTGCAGAAAAAAACCATCCGAGTTTTAACGGCGGGCCAGGTGCTATCAGGGTTTGGACTTGGGTCGACTCTGTCGATTGGCTCTCTGCTAGCCGCAAACCTTTCTGGTTCACCAGCATGGGCCGGATCGGCTGCAACTTTTAGCACCCTGGGCGCCGCAACTTGGGCTATTCCGTTGGCTAAATTGGCCTATGCCCGGGGTCGTCGCGTCTCACTGGCCACCGGCGCAGCCCTCGCAATCACAGGTGCGGCACTCGTCATCACAGCAGCAGCTCTGCAGCTGTTCCCACTGCTCCTCATTGCCCTATTTTTACTTGGAGCAGGCTCTGCCGTTGGCTTGCAGGCTCGCTTCGCCGCAACCGACCTTCCCTCGAACCGTTCAACCGGCCGTGACCTATCGCTCGTGGTCTGGGCAACTACCTTTGGCGCCGTGATTGGCCCCAACATGTTTGGTCCCGGCGAAATTATTGGGCATGCTCTCGGCTTGCCTTCTATGACAGGGCCCTTCCTCTTCACCATTTTGTCTCAAATTGCCGCTTCCTCGGTGTTCTGGTTTGGGCTTCGCCCCGACCCGCTGCTGGTTGCTAAGCAACTAAACGCAGCAAAGACCAAGGGCAAAACATCATTTGCCACAGCGATTGCAACTCTAAAAAAATATCCCCTTGCTGCGTTTGCAATTCTGTCTATCGCGCTTAGCCACATGGTGATGGTTTCGGTGATGTCAATGACCCCGATTCACATGCAGGGCATGGGCTTCAACTTGGTCGTGGTTGGCCTCACAATAAGCCTTCACATTGCCGGCATGTATGCCTTTTCGCCGATTTTCGGTTGGCTTTCAGACAAACTCGGGCGGGTGCAGACCGTGATCCTTGGCCAGGTAATTTATGTTGCGGCACTAGGAATCGCTGGCTTCGGCCAAGATGACCGCACCCTGGTTACCCTCGGGCTATTTCTCCTTGGCTTGGGCTGGTCGGCTTCGACAGTTGGAGGAGCAGCTCTGTTGACTGCAACTTTGCCGGTGGAAGAAAAGACAAACGTTCAAGGGTTGAGCGACTCGCTCATGAACCTGTCTGGGGCCTTTGGTGGCGCGGTTGCCGGGTCGATTGTCACGGGGTTTATGTTCTTGGGTCTAAATCTCGCGGCACTAATCCCGGTTTTCTTGATTGTGATTTTTGCCGGATTAACTCGCCTCCGCGCCCGATAAGGGAAGCATCTAAAAAGTAAAACTCCCTCCCGAGACTAAGCATCGAGAGGGAGATTCGTGATCCCAGCGGGATTCGAACCCGCGCTGCCGCCGTGAGAGGGCGGTGTCCTAGGCCG
>JBEDKW010000152.1:0-2863 GCA_041171945.1 Actinomycetota bacterium | reverse complement strand
GGCGCGGTTTCAGCACCGAATTGGATCAACTAAACACCTACGTGGATGTGGCCCGCGAGGTTGCCTACGAACTTAATGAGCGCGTAAAAGCTGCAGTTGAGGCTGGGGTTTCGCGCAACAAAATCATCATCGACCCAGGCCTAGGCTTCGCCAAAGACATGGCTCAAAACTGGAAGCTAGTTGCTCGCATCGAAGAACTAGAAAAGCTTGAACTGCCGATTTTGGTGGGCGCCAGCCGCAAGAGATTTCTCGCCGGAACCCTAGACCCCGAAGAACCGGCATCCGTGTCTAACGAACGCCGAGACCTAGCCACCGCGGTTTTGACCGCGCTGCTGCTGCAAAGAAAACTTTGGGGGGTTCGCGTGCACAACGTGATTGCCACCAGCGATGCGATTGCAGTGGTCGAGGCTCTTCGCCTTGCCGATAATGGCCAAGCAGGGCAGAGTTGAACCATGGCGTCAAAATCACAGCTACACAAAATCAAGCTCACCGGGTTGCGGGTTTTTGCACACCACGGAGTTTTCGATTTTGAACGCCAAAACGGCCAAGACTTTTACGTCGACGCCACCGTGTGGATTGAAGGCGACAAAGCCGCATTCAACGACGACCTAAACTCCACCGTGCACTACGGCGACCTCGCCAAAGCGATTGTCGACAACGTTCGCACCGTTCCGGTCGATCTGCTCGAAACCCTGGCCCAGCGCCTGCTCGACTTGCTTCTCAACTGGGGCGGCCCAGCCAGCCCAGTGATTAAAGCCGAAATCACAGTTCACAAGCCAAGCGCGCCGATTCCCTATGAATTTGCCGATGTCTCAGTAACCGTGAAAGCAAAACGGGAGAAAAATGACTGAGCCGGTTCGCGCGATTTTGGCCATCGGTGGCAACCTCGGAAAACGTCGCAAGACGATTCGTTCAGCTCTGAAGGCCCTGGCTGTCACCCCTGGAATCAAGGGCGTGCTGTGCTCGCCACTGGTTGAATCTTCGGCGGTCACCGAGCAAGGCCTCGATGAATCAAAGCCGCCGTTTTTGAATGGCGTGGTGCAAATTGACACCACCCTGAAACCCAAAGAGCTGCTCAACGAAATTCGTCGAATCGAAACCGCACATGGGCGAGTGCGCCTCGAGCGTTGGGGTTCCAGAACCCTAGACATCGACATCATCACTTACGGCCAAGAGCTAAAGGTCAGCAAAGAACTCACCATCCCGCACCCGCGGGCATCCGAGCGAGCATTCGTTTTGGTGCCTTGGGCAATGCTCGACCCACAGGCAATTTTGCCGGGATACGGTTCGGTCAAAGAACTAGCCGAGCCGATGCAGTCTCAGGTTTGGTCCGTTAAATGAGGCCAACCAAGATTTTCACGCTATTTGGCTGGATGGTGCCATCGATAACCGCTGGCTTTTTGATTCCAAGAATTCTGGTGGTGAATGGCGGCAAGATTCCGGTAACCAGCCTCAGCCTGCTGCTCACCCTGCCAATCATCGGCATTCTTTTGGTGGTCGCCGCCATCCCAATGATTCGCTACCGTCGCGCTTTAGCCGCACAACGCAAAACTCCAACCAGCACTCGGCCAAAACGGGTTAACCCGTTTTATGCGGTTCGCCTAGTTTTGATGGCAAAAGCAATCGCCATCTCCGGTGCAATATTTGCCGGCTGGCACCTCGGTTTGGTTTGGATGCAGTTGACCTCCCCAGTGGTGGCTAGTTCGATTGTGCAGAACGCTTTAGCAATGGTTGGCTCGCTCGTGATGCTAGCCGCCGGCATATTTGTGGAGCGAATCTGTCGTCTGCCAGAAGATGGCCCCGAGTCTAATCTTGCGGCTAACGGCAATGGCTCGGGTGGCAAGGGCAAGACCGAAGCGACCCCTGCATGAACCACGGAAGACTCTCGGTAGGCATCATCGGTGCCGGCCCAGTTGGCACTGTTTTGGGCCAAGCGCTGGCCGCAGCCGGTCACCGAATCGTTGGCATTGCAACCACTGGTCAAGAAAATGCCGAGCGCGCTGAATCGCTGTTGCCAGATGTTGCCGTTCTCTCTGTGCCAGCCATTATCGAATCGGCCGACCTAGTTTTGCTGGCCATTCCAGCCGACCAAATTGCACCAACCGTTGCCGGCATCGCCGAGGCCAATCTGTGGCGCTCGGGTCAACTGGTTGCCCACACCGCAGGCGAGTTTGGCATTGGTGTTTTAGCCCCAGCGACTAAGCAGGGCGTGATTGCACTGGCCATTCACCCAGCTATGAGCTTCACCGGCACCAGCATCGACTTGGCGCGCATTCGCGAAAGCTATTTTGCGGTGGCTGCTCCGGCTATCGCGCTGCCAATCGCCCAGGCGCTGGTTATCGAAATGGGCGCCGAGCCCTTCGTGATCTCCGAAGAAAATCGCGCCACATACTTTGAGGCAATCTCAGTGGCCACCAGCTTCTCGGCCATGATCGTAAATCAGGCCATCGGCCTTCTTGAAACCGCTGGCATCGAAAACGCTCGCGGGGTTCTCGGCCCGGTTTTTAGAAGTTCAGTTGAGCAGGCGCTTGCCGAAGGGCATAAGCCAATAGACACCGATGAGTTGCTCGGCTAGTGAAAACTGTCATTACCGCGGCCGATTTAGGCGCCGAAATTGCACTTGCCAAGAGCGCCGGCAAAACAGTGGCCTTCGTTCCGACCATGGGTGCTCTGCATCAGGGGCACTTGTCTCTCATCGAGGTTGCCAAAAAGCACGCCGATTTTGTGGTGGTCTCAATTTTTGTGAACCCGCTGCAGTTTGGGCCAAGCGAAGACTTCGATAAATACCCACGCACCCTTGAAACAGATTCGGCGCAGTTGGCCGAAGCCGGCGTTGATTTGCTCTTTTCGCCAACTGTGGAAG
>JBEDKW010000151.1:0-2870 GCA_041171945.1 Actinomycetota bacterium | reverse complement strand
TCTAGATTGTTTCGAGTGGTGGTCAGATTCTTCGAATACTGGGCACCGATGACCTTAAAAGCTTTATCCATGGGGTCTACCGCCGAGACCTCTGAGGCCAACACCGCATAGTCAACCAATTTGGCGCAGGAAGGCGAAAGTTCGCCTTCACCCAAGAAATGGGTTTCGCCATTCACCATGAGCTCTTTGACCACCATGCTGTTCATTGTTAAAGTTCCGGTTTTATCCACGCAGATAACGGTGGCAGAGCCGAGGGTTTCAATCACTGGGGCCCGGCGCGTGAGAACGTTGTACTTAGAAAGACGCCATGCGCCCAAGGCCATAAATACGGTGAGTACCACCGGAAACTCTTCGGGAAGCATTGCCATCGCGGTTGCGATTCCCGCCAGCACCCCCTCGAGCCAAGTGCCCCTAGTAGCCCCGAAGGCAACGGTCACTGTGATCGCCGCAAGTATGCCGATGGTCGCCACAATTTTGACTAGTCGGTCAATCTCTCGTTGAAGGGGTGTTTTTTCAACATCGATGTCTTTTAGGGCGCTACCGATCTTGCCCAACTCGGTCTTGGCTCCGGTAGCCAGCACTTCAGCAACTCCGCGACCCTTCAGAACTAGTGTTCCCGAAAAAAGCCAAGGAGTGGAGTCTCCACCGGGTCGACCGACTTGGTGGGTGACTCGAGTTGGGTCCAAAGTTGAATTCTGCAATTTTTGCACTGCGAGCGACTCTCCAGTCAACATGGATTCATCAACGAGCAAATTGGTTGAAGTCACCAGCATTGCATCGGCCGGAACTCGATCGCCCTCGACAAGCACAATCAAATCTCCGACAACCACCTCGCGGCTAGCAATTTTGAGCTCTTTGGAGCCGCGAATGACTAAGGCCAGCGGAGATGTGAGATTGCGCAGTTTTGCTAAGGCCGTCTCTGATTTTCGCTCTTGAGAGATTGAGATAAAAATCACAATTAAGACCATGGCCATCAAGATCAACGAATCTTGAGGTTCGGCAAGAATTAGGTTTACTGTTCCGGCGGCCAGCAGCAAAAGCAGCATGGGCTGTTTAATGACCGCCCAAGACTGCTGAAGTAAGTTCCTCGGCTTTGCCGAGGGCAGTTCATTTGGGCCATCCTCAAATAGTCTCCTAGCGGCAGATTCGCTGGTGAGACCATCCAGGTCCACTCGGCTAGTCGGCGCCGTCATGAGGCCTGGGCCAGATTATCCAAGGCGCTTGCGGTCAGTGTGCGACCAATCTCAATGAGCTCACTGGCTCGATAAAACTCAAGCATGCCGCAGGAGTCAATCGGAACATCAACTTGAACATCGGGTGGGTAGGTGGAGACTTGGTAGCGCTGCAACAGGCTCTGCATGCTTTGAACTGACAACTCCAATACATCGAAGGTGCGAAGACCGGCCGGGACTTGCTTTATGGCTTGGGAAATCTCTGAGGGCGCCGAGTTTTTAGGGGTGGCGCTTGGTGCGTTTTTGGTCCACGAGGTTGGCGAACCCACATGCTCGTTTTTCCGTGGCCCACTTAGCGAAACGGCAATCACTAAATCTGCCGGAATAGCAGCTAGCGGTGAGAGGGGCAGTGGGTTGAAAAGACCGCCATCGGCCAATAACTGACCATTGATGACTATTGGGGTGAAGACACCGGGGATGGAAATAGAAGCTCGAAGGGCAAGATCGAGCGGCCCATCTTGAAACCAAATCTCTTTTTGGGCCAACAAGTCGGCGGCTAAGGCGGTAAATGGAATTCGAAGTTCTTCAATGCGAACACCACCCAAAAGGCTCGATACTTTTGCCATCACTTTCTCGGCCTTCATGGTCCCAGGGGCGCTAATGCTCAGATCTAGCAGGGAGGCAACATCGCGCTTATTGAGCCCAGACACCCAATCGGTGTATTCGTCTAGGGCGTTGGCGGCGAAGAGGCCACCAATCATTGCACCCATGGATGTGCCAGCGATGCCAACAATCTCGTAACCGCGAGATTCAATTTCGGCGATTGCCCCGATGTGCGCATAGCCCCTGGCGCCTCCGGCCCCGAGTGCCAACGCAACACGATTTTTCGGCCTGCTCAAGAGCCGCCTTCTTTCTGCAACTTTGCTTTCGAACGCCAGTGCCTTCTAAGCCAATGCTAGGCAAAGTGATTCTGTTTTAGAGGGGAAGAAACAAAACGGTGAGGAACTCTTGAGACAAGCCCACGGGCTAGGTGCCAAACTTCGAATATCGGGATAGTGTCTTAGGTAGAGACCGACCGGGTCTCATTACGGAGGCAAAAAATGGCTGAGAAATCTCCACAGAAGAGCAGCGGCAAGACCGCCGCAACCAAGACTCTTAAAGAGAAGCGTCTAGACAAGCAGGCCAAGGCCGCTTCAAAGCGCGACTAAGAACCAATAAGAAAACCCCGGCCGAAGTGGCCGGGGTTTTCTCTTGCCCGCTTCAAAACTTCGGGCCCAAGGTGGGTTTTTGTCTTGGTTAGGACAAAATGTCTTTCGTGGCAAAGCGGCTGTAGGCAAGAGCGCCAAAAACCACAATGTAGCCAGCCTGCAAGACTGCGTTTTGGCCGAATGAAGTCCAATCCAGCGGTTGCCTCAAAAGATCGGCAAAACCTAACCAGTAGTGGCTGAATAGCCAGGGTTGAATTGGGGCTAGCTGCGGCAACACATCCAAGATTTGGGCAACAACTGAGACCACCACAGTTGCGGCCATGGCGCCGACAGGCACATCGGTGAGAGTCGAGATGAACAGGCCGATAGCCGATAGCCCCAGCAGCGAGACCCAGACGTACATAGCCACTAAGAGAGACCTCAGCAACGATTCTGAGACCGTGATTACCTCACCAGAGAGCAAGGTCACTGGACCGACCGGAAACAGGGC
>JBEDKW010000150.1:0-2887 GCA_041171945.1 Actinomycetota bacterium | reverse complement strand
CTTCGGGGTCGAGGGTTCCGGCTAAAAATCTCTTGCGGCTGGCGCCGACCAAAATTGGCAGCTCCAGCTTTTCTAGTTCCTCGATGCGAGCAACCAGTTTCCAGTTTTGAGCCATGTCTTTGGCAAAGCCCAGGCCTGGATCAATGATGATCTTGTTGCGTGATACCCCGGCTTCAACGGCAGCCTTGACTCGCTCTTTGAGTTCGTAGGCAACCTCGCGCGCTACATCGACATAGGTGTTGAGTTGATCCATTTCGGTGCTGAAACCGCGCCAGTGGGAGATAACCAATTTGGCGCCTGAGGCAGCCGCCACCGAGAACATTTTTGGGTCGGCAAGACCACCAGACACATCGTTGATGATGTGGGCTCCGGCGGCAACTGCAGCCAGGGCGGTGGTGGCGTTCATGGTGTCGATGCTGATCAAAACATCGCGGCGATTGGTGGCGGCGAGCTCTGCAACCAACCCTTCGATTACCGGCAGAACACGTGCAAGTTCAAGTTCTAGCGAGACTCGCTCTGCCCCCGGCCGAGTTGATTCGCCGCCCACATCGATGATGTTTGCGCCACCCATGATTAGAAGTTTGGCGTGATCTAGGGCTGCTTGAACACCCTCGTATTCGCCACCGTCGCTAAATGAATCGGGCGTCACATTGAGAACACCCATCACATATGGGCGGTGAAAAGCGGTCTGGCTCATTTGGAGATTAGCCCCATGACCTCGGCGCGAGCGGCGGCTTGGTCGTAGCAGCCGCGGGCTGCCATAGTGATGGTGTGGGCTTCTGGTTGACGTGCCCCGCGTGAAATAACGCAGTGGTGTCTGGCTTCGACAACTACAACTACGCCTTGAGTGCCCAAACCTTTTTCAATGGCGTCGGCAATTTGGGCGGTGAGGTTTTCTTGAAGTTGAGGCCTTGCGGCAACAATCTCGACGAGGCGCGGCAACCGACCCAACCCAACAACGCGGTCGGTTGGCAGGTAGGCAATGTGGGCAACACCTGTGAACGGCAGCAAGTGGTGCTCGCACATCGACACAAAGGCGATGTCTTTGAGAATCACTACATCGTTGTGCTCGGCCTCAAAGGTGTCGGCTAGCGCCTCACTGGCATCAACCTGAACACCTTTAAAAAACTCTGCGTATGCATCGGCGACCTTCTGCGGAGTGGCCAAAAGCTCACTTCGGGTTGGGTCTTCGCCGATGGCTGAGAGAAGCTCAACCACCGCCGCCTTGATGCGTTCAGAGTCGACTGCCAAGGGCTAGGCCTTTGGCTTGCGCGGTGCTCGAGGAGTGGCTGCCTTGGCGGCCGGTAGCTTCTTGATAGTGGTCTTTCGGGCCGGCTTCTTTGGTGCAGCCTCAGCGGCCAATTCGGCAGCCTTGCGAGCCTTTGCCTTGGCGGCCGATGAACCCTTAACCGGAATTGCGATTGGGCCAACCTTTGAAACCGGACGAGTCTTTTTTGAAAGCCACTGGGTGCGCTCTGGCAACTTCTTGACGTTCTTGAAGATTCGGGCGATGTCTTCTTGGTTTAGTGTCTCGCGCTCCATTAGTTCTTTGGCAAGTGCGTCTAGAACAACACGGTTTAGGTTGAGAGCTTTATAAGCCTCATCATGAGCGGCATCGATGATGGCACGAATTTCGATGTCGATCTGCTGAGCGGTGACCTCTGAGTATTCGCGAGCCTGAGCCATGTCGCGACCGATAAAGACCTCGCCACCGCCACCAAAACTGACCGAACCCAAAGTTGTGCTGAAACCATATTGGGTGACCATTTGACGTGCGGTTGAAGTTGCCTTCTCGAAGTCGTTTGAGGCTCCAGTGGTTGGGTCGTGGAAGACGATTTCTTCGGCGGCGCGGCCACCGAGTGCGTATGCAATTTGGTCTAGCAACTGGTTGCGAGAGATTGAATAGCGGTCTTCGATTGGCAACACCATGGTGTAACCCAAAGCGCGACCGCGCGGCAAAATGGTGACCTTGGTGACTGGGTCGCTGTGGTTTAGCGAAGCAGCAACCAGTGCGTGGCCAGCCTCGTGATAAGCGGTGTTTAGGCGCTCACGGTCTTGCATCAAACGCGACTTCTTCTGTGGTCCGCCGATGACGCGGTCGATTGCTTCATCGATGGTGGCAGCCGAAATTGTGGTTTCGTCTTGACGCGCGGTTAGCAACGCCGCCTCGTTTAGCACGTTGGCTAGGTCGGCACCGGTGAAGCCCGGGGTGCGGCGAGCCACAACCGAGAGATCTACGTCTTTTGCCATTGGCTTGCCAGCCGAGTGAACCTTGAGAATCTGCTCGCGACCAATTAGGTCTGGCGCGGTGATGCCGATTTGGCGGTCGAAGCGACCCGGGCGAAGAAGCGCTGGGTCAAGGATGTCAGGGCGGTTTGTAGCCGCAATGAGAATCACGTTGGTCTTCGAGTCGAAGCCGTCCATTTCAACCAACAACTGGTTGAGGGTTTGCTCGCGCTCGTCGTTTCCGCCGCCGATTCCGGCGCCGCGGTGACGACCAACAGCATCGATTTCGTCTACGAAGATGATTGCTGGAGCATTCTGCTTGGCTTGGTCGAACAAGTCGCGAACGCGAGATGCACCCACACCAACAAACATTTCAACAAAGTCTGAACCCGAGATTGCAAAGAACGGAACTCCGGCTTCGCCGGCAACTGCCTTAGCAACCAAAGTTTTACCGGTTCCTGGAGGGCCATAAAGCAAAACACCGCGAGGAATCTTGGCGCCGACTTTTTGGAATTTCTCTGGCTCTTTTAGGAACTCTTTAATTTCTTGAAGTTCTTCGAGTGCTTCATCGGCACCGGCCACATCGGCGAAGGTGACTGTCGACTGCTCTTTAGTGACCATCTTGGCTTTTGACTTGCCAAAGTTCATGACCTTGCTGTTG
>JBEDKW010000149.1:0-2905 GCA_041171945.1 Actinomycetota bacterium | reverse complement strand
GTTTCCATCAAAGCTAAATGAGTCACCGGGATAAATTTCGTGCACCTCAGACTCGATGCGCAGAGTCAAATTTCCTTCGATGATGACTCCGTATTCGAGTGCATCGTGGCGCATCATTTTGCCTTCGACCGAACTCGAACTTCCTGGTTCGTAGGTGACCATGAGTGGGTCTGCGACGTCAAGTCCGCCGTCGGCAAGACGCTCCCAAACCACACCGTTTTGCATTTCGATCATCGGGTTTTCTTGGCGACGTTGAACAATGCCGTGGTGACCATCTTCATATTCGTTTGCTTTGACGGTCGCGCTCTCAGGGTTATTGCGGCCCTTCATCAAGCCGTCAAGCGAAACCCCTAGGTGGTTTACGAGTGCATAAAGAGTGCTCACCGATGGCTGAGTTTTGCCGGTTTCAACCTGCGATAGCAAGCTTGCCGAAACCCCAACTTCGATAGCTACGCTTCTAAGGCTGAGCTTGCGCAACAACCTCACCCTGCGAAGTTCGGCCCCTATGTCGAAATTCACGAAGTCTCCTCTGACTTAGATCCCCAATGGCATTGACTTACCGTCAACACTTTAGAACTACTTTACAGAAGGATACCCGCTCAAGCCCCCTATTTGGCAGTAAAACAGCCAGTTTTTTGATTTTGTGTTTACTGTGACTGCACATAAACTGATAAAACATCAATGCAGCTGGAGGAATTTAATGGAACTAGCAAACGGTCTTGGTCATTTGAGTTATTCGACGCTGGTTCACCTTGGGGATACCTGGGCAGAAATGAATGCCAGCCTTCGTGAATTTGTTCCGCAGGTAAAAAAACGAGTGTCTCCAGACGCTCCATTTGCGGTTTCCCTGCGCATTTCAGCATCCTCCGCCAAGACGCTAACCGAGAGCCCGGCCGAACGAAAGTCTTTGATCGAATTCTTGGCTAAAGAAGATCTTTACGTTTACACAGTCAATGCTTTCCCATACGGCCCATTCAAGGGCGAGGTAGTGATGGAGAAGGTCTACGAACCAGACTGGACCACCGATGCCCGTGTCGATTACACCAATTCGGTGGCCGACATCCTTGCTGAAATCACGCCAAGCAACATCAACCCATCGATTCAGACCGCACCGCTAGCCTTTAAGCCGAATGTGGCCGATGAGGCATACGTGAAGACGTTCACACGAAACGTATTTCGTGTGGTGAGCCATCTGCTCGCTCTCGAAGAACGCACTGGCCGACGCGTGAAGCTCGCCATCGAGCCAGAACCAGCTTGCTACCTAGAAACTACGGATGAGACAGTCGCATTCTTCAAGGAGCGCGTCTACTCGCCGGCTGGCATTCGCGAACTAGCCGAAGTGGCGAACATTCCAATCAGCGAGGCTGAGGGAGCAGCGCGGCGTTATCTAGGTATCGTGTTCGACATTGGGCACCAGTCGGTCGGCTTTGAAAACATCACCGAATCGCTTGCCAAACTTGTTGACGCGGGCATTCCAATTTTCAAACTCCAAGAGGCAGCATCGCTCTGGGTTGAAAACCTAACCCAGGACAAGATCGAGTCACTGAGACGTTTTACCGACACCATCTACCTAAGCCAAACTTCGCTCAAGCAAAATGGCAAAATCACCAAATTCCTAAACCTCGGCGAGGCCCTCGACGCTTACGAGGCAAACCCAGCGGCATCAGAAATGCGCACCCACTTTCACGTGCCGGTGTTTCTTGAAGAACTTGGGCCATTTCGCACCACTCGATTCGGTGTCGAGGAAGCGCTCAAGATGCACCGCGCGACCCCGCTCTCCGATCACCTCGAAATTGAGACCTACACCTGGGATGTCCTTCCGCCAGAATTGAAGACTGGCGACATCGTTGAATATGTGAGCCGTGAGCTCGAATTCGTGCGCAATGAACTGATTGGTTGAACCATGTCGACAAAAATTCGTGTTTCACTAATCGGCCTAGGTTCGATGGGCACCGCGATGGCGCACCGCCTGCTAGACCAGGGCTTCGACCTAGATATTTGGAATCGATCACCCAAGGAAATGGGCGACCTGCTCGATAAGGGCGCGCGCAAAGTAGAACTTCGCGACGCTTTGCAGAACGATTTTGTGCTCTCCATCTTGAGCAATGATGTGGCTGCGCTTGCCGTCTTCAGCGAAGACAACTTGGCTTTGGCTAAGACCGGAGTCATTCACATAAACATGTCGACTCTGAGCCCAACAGCATCTCAAGAGCTAGCACTTAGGCACCAGAAACACTCCGTGGGTTACGTGGCCGCCCCAGTTGTTGGCAGGCCAATTGCCATTACGAATGGAAAACTTCTGATGGTTGTTGCGGGCAGTGAAAAAGACGTGCAAAAATCAAAAATTGTCTTTGAAAAGGTGTCGGCTCAGCACTGGAATGTCGGCGAGGAGCACTCAAAAGCGAGCCTCGTAAAACTTGGAGTTAACTACAACCTGATTCACGCACTGCAGGCGATTGGCGAGTCGGTGGCCCTCGTTGAGGCGGGTGGAGTTGACCCAAGCACTTTCATCGAGATTCTCACCCACACCGCATTCACAGGGGCGGCCTATGCAGGATATGGGCCGATGATCGTCAACCGTAATTACTCACCGGCCGGGTTCTCAATGGCGCTGGGGCTCAAGGACGTTAAATTAATTGAAGATGCCGCGACCCAACTTGGGCTCGCATTGCCGGTGGCACCAGTATTGAAAAATCAATTTGAGGCTGCGCTCAAAGACCCAGAACTCAAAGACTTGGATTGGTCTGCCATCGCTGAATTGACGCGCCAGAAGCAGGCTGACTAACAGTCTCGCCTGGCAAAATTGCCGGGCCACCCCGTTAAACGGAAACGGGGCCCCCATCACAGGACCCCGCTCATCCATGGAGTGGATTATTTGATTTGAAGTTTTACTTTTCTACGTCTG
>JBEDKW010000148.1:0-3798 GCA_041171945.1 Actinomycetota bacterium | reverse complement strand
CACTGCTACCGCTGCAAGAACCCGCTTATCTATAAGGCAGTTTCTTCTTGGTTCGTTGAGACCACAAAACTGCGCGACCGCATGCTTGAACTCAATCAAGAAATCGACTGGACCCCAGACCACACTAAAGACGGCTCTTTCGGCAAGTGGCTAGAGAACATTCGCGACTGGGCAATCAGCCGCAACCGCTTCTGGGGTGCACCAATCCCAGTCTGGAAGTCAGACGACCCAAACTACCCTCGCATTGATGTTTATGGTTCGATGGAAGCTTTGGAACGCGACTTTGGTGTTCGCCCAAGCGACTTCCACCGCCCGGTAATTGACGAACTCACCCGCCCAAACCCTGATGACCCAACCGGCAAGTCAACAATGCGTCGTGTGCCTGAGGTTCTCGACTGCTGGTTCGAGTCTGGTTCAATGCCGTTTGCGCAGGCTCACTATCCGTTCGAAAACCGTGAGTGGTTCGACACCCATAACCCGGGTGACTTCATCGTTGAATACGTGGGTCAAACCCGCGGTTGGTTCTTCACGCTTCACGTTTTGTCTACCGCTCTATTTGATCGCCCAGCTTTCAAGTCAGCAGTCTCACACGGCATCATCCTTGGCAATGACGGCCAAAAGATGTCTAAGTCGTTGCGCAACTACCCAGATGTGAACGAAGTTTTTGACCGCGATGGCGCCGATGCAATGCGTTGGTTCTTGTTGGCCAGCCCAATCCTTCGCGGCGGCAATCTTGTGGTTACCGAGCAGGGCATCCGTGAGGGTGTTCGTCAGTTCTTGTTGCCACTTTGGAACACCTGGTACTTCTTCTCGCTCTATGCAAATGCCTCGGGTTACGAAGCTAAGACTTCATTCGCCTCTACCGATGTTCTCGACCGCTACTTGCTTTCGAAGACGCATGACCTAATCAACGAGGTCGAGGCGCACCTCAATAAGTTCGATTCCTATTCGGCTGCCGGCAGCCTGCGCGACTTCGCTGACGTTCTAACCAACTGGTATGTGCGTCGCTCGCGCGACCGCTTCTGGGATGGCTCGGCAGAGGCTTTTGACACGCTTTACACAGTTCTTGAAATTGTTTCGCGCGTTGCAGCACCTTTGCTTCCAATGGTCACCGAAGAAATTTGGAAGGGACTCACCGGAGGCAGAAGCGTTCACCTCGAGAGTTGGCCAGATGCCAGCTTGGTGCCTCACGATGCTGAATTAGTTGAAGCAATGGACCAAGTTCGCGTGGTTAGCTCAGTGGCTCTTGGTCTTCGTAAAGCTTCGGGTCTTCGCGTTCGCTTGCCGCTCGCAAAGCTGACCGTGGTAACCAAGGGTGCCGCAATGCTTGCGCCATTCAGCGAGATTATTGCTGACGAACTAAACGTTAAGGCAATTCAACTGGTTGAAATGTCCCTAGATTCAACCACCGAGTTTGGCGTGGTTAAGCGCCTGACGGTGAATTCCCGCGCTGCTGGCCCAAGAATCGGCAAGGCCGTTCAAGAAGTCATCCAGGCTGCCAAAGCAGGAGACTGGAGTGAGGTTGACGGCGTTGTGGTGGTCGGCGGAATTGCCCTGATCGAGAGTGAATACACGCTCGACCTAGTTGCAAACACAGCTGCCAAACTCGACAATTCAGAAGATGAAGCAACCGACCACATTGGCATTTTGCCATCCGGCGGTTTCTTGATCCTCGACGGAAAAGTTGATGCCGAACTCGCGGCTGAAGGTCTTGCTCGCGATGTTGTTAGAGCTGTTCAGCAGGCTCGAAAAGACGCCGACTTTGACGTCAGCGACCGCATCGAGCTAACTCTCACCGCGGCTGCCGATGTTCTGGCCGCCGTAACTACCCATGCCGAGCTGGTGAAGTCCGAAACTCTCACGCTCGAGCTAAAGACCATCCTTGGCAGCGATTTGAAAAATGCCGTTGCCGTTGGCGATGGCCAGCAAGTAGAGGTTTTGGTGATCAAGCTTTGAGCAATAAAGACAACCAAACTGCAACAGAAGAAAAGTTTTGGGCCGCTAAGGCTAAAGAAGTAGAAGACGCTCTGCTAACGCGCATTCCAGAAAACAAACTTCGCCCGCGCCTAGAACCAACCCGCCGCGCTGTTGAGTTATTGGGTGACCCGCAAAAGCTTTACCGTGTGATTCACGTAACCGGAACCAACGGAAAGACCAGCACCACTAGATTCATCGAACGACTTCTTCGCGAGCACGGTCTGCGTACCGGCCGGTTTACCAGCCCGCACCTAGTGAAGCTCAACGAAAGAATGTCGATTGACGGCGAAGCGGTCTCTGACGAGCGTCTTTACAGCGTCTGGGATGACATTGCGCCTATCTTGGCAATCGTTGATGCTGAATTGGAAGCAGCCGGAGACACCAAGCTGACCTTCTTTGAAGCTCTAGCAGTGCTGGGTTTTGCTATTTTTGCAGACGCACCGGTAGACGTTTTGGTCCTCGAGGTTGGCATGGGCGGCGAGTGGGACTCCACGAACGTAGCCGATGGTGATGTGGCTGTTTTCACTCCAATATCACTTGACCACACCGACCGACTTGGATCGACCATTACCGAAATCGCCACCACAAAATCTGGCATTATCAAGCCCGGTGCAATTGTGGTCTCGGCTCCTCAAGAGCCGGAGGCTCTGGCTGTGCTTGAGTCGAAGGCTGCGTCGGTTGCCGAAATGTTTGGCGTCTATGGCAAGAATTTCGAGGTCATCGACTCGCAGTTCAATACCATCGGTCAGGTCATCTCGGTTCGAACTCTGGCAGGCACATATCACGACCTGAATTTTCCAGTGCACGGCAGTTACCAAGCCGAGAATGCGGGGCACTAGCGGCTGTTGAGGCATTTCTTGGCGGCGGCAATCAGCGCATCATGGATGATGTTGTGCGTGCAGCCTTCGCCGATTTCTCGTCTCCGGGTCGACTGCAGGTAGTCGGTCGCGATCCGCTGACCATTCTCGATGCTGCCCACAATCCAAGTGGAGCCGAGTCTTTGGTCACTGCGCTGAAGGATACTTTCGGCTCGCCATATGCAATCGCCGTTGTCTCCATCTTGGCCGAGAAAGACGCAAGAAGTCTTCTTGAAACCCTCGATGGTTCATTTGCAAAATTCGTGATTACGCAGTCGAGTTCTCCGCGAGCGATACCGGCTCAAGAGCTAGCTCGCATTGCAGTGGACCTATTCGGAGCAGATCGAGTTTCGGTGCAGGCAAACCCCCAGTGGGCTATTGCCGAAGCGGCGTTGAACCTGCCTGCGGACCGACCAAGTGCAATTGTCGTAACCGGCTCAATCACCCTGGTTGGCGAAGTTCTAAAACTGAAACAGATAGAGGCTGAACAAGATGCGTAATCGCTCAACCAAACGAGCCCTCGGCTCAATGCTCATGGCATTTGAGTCTTTTGTGGTCTTCTTTGCAACACTGGTGGCTTTTGGGCTCAAAGTAGCCGATGGTCCAACCGTCTGGATTATCGGTCTCGCACTATCGTTCTGCCTGATTCTCACCCCGGCACTACTTGGTCGCAAGGGTTCTTACATCTGGGGATGGGCGCTTCAAATCGTTGTGGTGCTTTTGGGTATCTGGGTGCCACTGATGTATCTAATCGGTGGAATATTCTTGGCCCTCTGGGCTTGGGCGATGGTTGCCGGAGGCACCATCGATAAAGCTCGTGCCGCTCTAGACAAGCAATACCGTGCAGCAGAATCAAACGACACACCTAAGGAGCACTAAATGACTGAGACTCAGCAGACCCTCGTTCTAATCAAGCCAGATGGCGTTCGCCGCAACCTCATCGGCGCCATCATCGCTCGCTGCG
>JBEDKW010000147.1:0-2919 GCA_041171945.1 Actinomycetota bacterium | reverse complement strand
CTCAAGCTGCTTGAGCCATTGCGTGAATTGTTTAAAGATGAGGTGCGTGAGCTTGGTGTTGCCTTAGGCTTGCCACGTGAGATGGTCTATCGTCATCCATTCCCTGGCCCTGGCCTCGGCATTCGCATCGTTGGCGAAATCACCAAGGATCGCCTAGATCTTCTTCGCAAAGCAGACGCCATCGTGCGCGTTGAACTTAGCGCCGCTGGTCTAGACGCCGAAATTTGGCAGTGCCCAGTGGTCTTGCTTGCCGATGTTCGCTCGGTTGGCGTTCAGGGCGATGGCCGCACCTACGGCCACCCAATTGTTCTTCGCCCGGTTTCATCAGAAGATGCCATGACCGCCGACTGGACTCGCGTGCCTTACGAAGTTCTCGCCAAAATCTCGAACCGAATCACCAACGAGGTTGAAGGTGTGAACCGCGTGGTTCTCGACGTCACTTCTAAGCCACCCGGCACCATCGAGTGGGAGTAGTCGCACACCGCGACTAAACGTTAGGTCTGATGATGGCAACCGCAAAGCATTCACCGATGGTGATTGGGCATCGCGGTGCCAGCGGTTATCGGCCTGAAAACACACTTGAGGCATTTGCCTTGGCATTTGCTCAGGGCGCCGACGCCATCGAGTGTGACCTGGTGCCAACGGCCGATGGCCAACTGATTATTCGCCATGAAAATGCGCTTTCACAAACCACCGATGTTGCCGAGCACCCAGAATTTGCCGACCGATTTCGCGAAGGCTACGCCGACGGTCAAATTGTCAGCGATTGGTTCAGCGAAGACTTCACTTTGGCCGAAATCAAAACTCTTCGAGCACGTGAACGGCTTGCCGACCTGCGCCCCGGCAGTGCCAAATTTGACGGTGAATTTTCAATTCCCACCTTGGATGAACTTCTCGCCTCTTCTTTTGCCGATGGAAAAACGCTGGTTCTCGAAGTGAAGCACGGAGCACACTTTGCGGCCTTCGGAATTCCGGTGGCCGCCATCCTGGCTAGAAAACTTGGCGAGAGCAACTGGCGTTCTAGAGGTATCGAGTTGATTTTTGAGACCTTTGATTTCAAGGTGCTGCAGCAGCTGAAACGCGTCTGTGGCGACATTGGCAAGTATGTTTTCTTGGTTGATGCCGAACACCTGCCCCAAGAGAATTTGCCGATTGGTGAGCGCCGGCTGTCCGAGGCTTACGTTGCCCAGATAGCTGAAGTGTTTGATGGTTTGAGCATTGATCTGGCCCTGCTATTTGAGCCGCTTCATGCCGCAAATTCAGAGGCCCAATTTGGCGAACCCACCGATGCTGCCAACTGGGCAGCCAAGCACGGCATCGAGCTTTACACCTGGACCGCCAGGGTTGAAGACGCCAAATACAGCGTCGACGAATACTATTCGCTCATCATCGGCAGCGGAGTTGACGGCATCTTTGCCGACCAGCCCGACCTTCTGGTCGATGTTGTCAGTGCACTCGCCTAAACTTGCCAAGTTATGTCTGAGATTGATCTGTTTGGCTCCTCGTTCGGAGCTAGTGAGCGCCTACTAGAAGGCCTAAACCCACAGCAGCGGGCCGCTGTTGAATACCGCGGTCAGGCCCTGCTCATTGTGGCCGGCGCCGGTTCAGGCAAAACGCGTGTTCTCACCCACCGCATCGCACATCTGCTGGCTAAAAAAGAGGCTTGGCCATCTCAAATTCTGGCCATCACATTCACCAATAAGGCTGCCGCCGAAATGCGCGAGCGAGTCAAAGAGCTCTTGGGCGAAGCAGCCGATGGCATGTGGCTAAAAACATTTCACTCTGCTTGCGTGCTCATTCTTCGCCGCGAGAGTGCCCGCCTCGGCCACGACGCAAACTTCACTATTTACGACTCCGGCGACAGCCGAGCCATCCTCAAGAGGCTCATCAAAGACCTCGGCGCCGACATCCACAAACTCACTCCGGCTGGTGTCGCGGCGGCCATTTCGAACGCCAAAAACGAGCTAGCCGACGCAGAATCTTATGCCCGCACCATCGACCAAGCTGACCCAGTGGCCCGCATGATTGCCGAGCTATTTTCTCGCTACCAAGCCGAACTTCGCAAAAACAACGCCTTCGACTTCGATGACCTGATCGGCGAGACCGTTCACCTATTCAGGGCATTCCCAGAGGTGCTGGAGCAATACCAAAACAAGTTCAAGCACATTTTGGTAGACGAATACCAAGACACCAACCACGCCCAATATGCTCTTATTCGCGAGTTAGCCCAAAAGGCCTCGCTAACCGTAGTGGGCGATTCTGACCAGTCAATCTATGCCTTCCGCGGTGCCGACATTCGAAACATCACCGAGTTCGAAAAAGACTTCATCGGAGCCAAGACCATCCTGCTCGAGCAGAACTATCGCTCAACCCAAAACATTCTTTCGGCTGCCAACGCGGTCATCTCCAATAACTTTGACCGCCCAGCCAAAAACCTCTGGACCTCAGAGGGCGACGGCGAAAAGATCGTTGGCTTCACCGGTTACTCGGCCCACGACGAAGCGCAGTTCATCGCAGACGAAATCAATAAGTTGCACGGCGAGGGCACCAACTACCGCGACATCGCAGTGTTCTATCGAACCAACGCTCAGACCCGCGCACTCGAAGAAATTTTCATTCGTTCGGGGCTGCCATACCGCGTTGTCGGCGGCACAAAGTTTTATGAGCGCCAAGAAATTAAAGACGCCTTCGGCTATTTGGTTGCCATTAGCAACACTCGCGACGACCTAGCCACCAGACGCATTCTCAATGTGCCAAAGCGCGGCATCGGCGATGCCAGCGAAACCCAGATCGCCAGTTTTGCTGCTAAAAACGACCTCTCGGTTCGTCAGGTGCTCTCGCACGTCAACGAGCTCGGCTTTGGCCCAAAAATCACCACGGCAATTCAGCAACTAGCCGACCTGCTCGATGAACTTGAGG
>JBEDKW010000146.1:0-2935 GCA_041171945.1 Actinomycetota bacterium | reverse complement strand
CGCTGCCGGCATGGGCACTCGCCTTGCCAGGCCACTTCCAAAGCCCCTAACCGAACTTCGCGATGGGCGCTCCATCATGAAGCAGCAAATCGACAACCTCAAGTTCGCATTCGGCGAAACTTACCGAGTCATGATCGTGGTTGGTTTCAAGCTCGAGGCAATCATCGAGCGCTTCCCTGAGGCAACCTTCGTTTACAACGAGTTCTTCGACCAAACCAACACCTCCAAGAGTCTCCTAAAGGCCCTTCGAGCATCTGGAGACGGAGGCGTGCTTTGGTTGAACGGCGATGTGGTTTTTGACCCAGAAATCTTGAATCGAGTCACGCCCCTAATCGAAGCCGATCAGTCTTTCGTGGTGGTAAACACATCGAAGGTCAGCGATGAAGAGGTGAAATATACCCTCGATGGCGAAGGCTTCATCGACCAGCTATCGAAGCAGGTTAGCCCGGCCCTGGGCGAGGCCGTGGGCATCAACTTTATTGCCGGCTCAGATAAGCAGGCCCTGATTGTCAGGCTCGATGAAGTGGGCGATCAAGATTATTTTGAACGCGGAATCGAGTTAGGAATCGAACGGGACAGCCTTAAGTTCAAGGCTGTTGACATCAGCGACCTTTATGCCGTCGAGGTCGATTTTGCCGAGGACCTCGAGAGAGCAAACGAGCTCTTTTAGGCGAGCGGCCAAGGGGCTCTAGCCCCTCTTCTGGCTCATTCGCTTTCACGGCGAACAGCACCAACAAAACCCAACCGATTTCAATCAGCATGCGCGATTCAGTGAGGCTCCAAACCAGGAGGCCCATAAAGACCAAAATCGGCCAAAGATAGAGGGCGCTGGTGTGGCGCACTGCCAACCTCCACAGCTTCACAAAACTAATCAGCAGCAGTGCTCCGAAGAGAGCCAACCCAATAATTCCAAGTTGCAGCCACATATCTAGGTAGGCATTGTGAGCCTGATAGTAGGGAACATTTCTTATCACGACTAAGCCTTCAAATGGCTTGACTCCCGGCATCCAGTGGCTAATCCAACCCCACCCCTGCAGTGGGCGCTGTTCGATAAGGCCCAGAACTAGCTTCCAGATTCCGCTGCGCCCAGTCATATCGGGGCTCTTGCCAAAGAACTCGAAGACTTCGGCTCGGTAAACCAATACGAAAAAAGCGATGGTCCCGGCGCTCGCCCAAGCCACGCGGTAGTAGCGATGTCTGGTTTCACGGTCTTTGCCCTCAGCGGCAATCGAAACAATTGCGGCTGCACCAACGGCAACCATTGCAAAGCCGATGCCAGCCGACTTCGCTAGTGCAATGCTCACGGCTGCGGTCGCCATGCTCGAGGCGCTCAGCCAACGCGGTGCTCCGATGATGGCGTATTCAACGGCAAAAACGATGAACCCAATCATGGCGGCGTAGGCAAGCAAGTTCGAGTTTCCAACGATGCCCTGGATGCGCTCTCCTTCGAAGAGGTTTCCCTGCGTCCAATAAAAGGCTGCGGCTGGCGGCGTATCGCCTTCGTAGTTGCCGAAAATCGGTGCAATCGGCCCGCGCACAATCGCGGCGGCAATGAACTCAAAAATCATGGAGGCTGCCAAAATAAATCGGATGGCATTTGCAAAGATTTTTAGCAGGTGTCGCCAACTAAATGAACCAGCCAGAAATAGGGCAAATATGGTGGTCGCAAATTGGGCGGCCGTGCCTAAAAGCGTGAAGGTTGGGTATGCCGACCACAGGGTGCTTAACAGCATTAGGCCCAGCAGGGAAGCCAAAGGCCAAGGCACATTCTTGAGAGTCAGCAACGGTTGGTTTCGCAAAAAAAGCGTGGTTGAGAAAACCAGAAGTGCAATTAGGAGAGAGCCCCAGCCCCACCAGCCGAGGGTGTAGCGCACCGCATCGCCGGCCATGAGTGTGAAAACGGCCGTGTATGCCAACCAAGTTTTCACTCGGTAACCTCGCTCGCGCGTGTTGTAAATCACGCGAATCGGTTGGGTTAGCGGGGTCATTGGCACTTTCTATTTCGGCTGCGGTTATTCAAGTCTATTTAGCCCCGGCCTGATTAGGCTTAGAGGGCTCTAGATAAGGAATTCGATGCTGCTAAAGATTACCAACCAAGCGCGTGATTACGCCTGGGGTTCTAAAACGCTCATTTCTGATTATTTTGGCATCCCGGCCACTGGGCGCCCGATGGCCGAGATCTGGTTCGGAACTCACGATGCTTCTCCAGCGCAGCTGCCAGAAGGCGTGACCTTGACACACAAAATTGGCAGACAGTTGCCTTTTTTGATGAAGATTTTGGCGGCCGATTCACCGCTGTCCATTCAGGCTCACCCAAATTCTCTGCAGGCTAAAGAGGGATTCGAGCGCGAAAATTCTCTCGGCATCTCGCTGACCTCGGTGAATCGAAACTATAAAGATGACAGACACAAGCCCGAACTGATTGTGGCCCTCAGCGATTTTGAGGCCCTTGCCGGATTCAAGCCTTTGGCCGAAATTCAACAACTTTTTACCGACCTCGCCGAGCACCAAGGCGTTAGTGAAGGCTTTAGAACAATGTCTTCTAACTGGTTGGGCCTGCTAGCAGAAGCAGACGGACTCAAGAAACTGTTTGCCGCTATCTCGGGGTCCAGATCGAACCTCGACGGCTACAACGCCGAGTTGGCCTCACTGGCCGATGGCGAAGCCAGATTTGCCTTGGCTGAGCGCCTGAATTTGCTCTACCCGGGAGACTCTGGGGTCGTGCTGTCGCTCTTGCTAAATCACATCTATCTCGAGCCGGGCGAAGCTCTTTTTCTGGCAGCCGGCAGCCCGCACGCCTACATCCAAGGTCTCGGAATTGAGGTTATGGCTTCTTCTGACAACGTCTTGCGTGGAGGGCTAACTCAGAAGAACGTCGACCTGACAGAACTTGAAAGCGTCATCAACTACGAGGTTTCGGGCCAGCCGATAATTT
>JBEDKW010000145.1:0-3640 GCA_041171945.1 Actinomycetota bacterium | reverse complement strand
ATTGAAGTTCTCACCAACCGCGATGGGCAAGTGCAAACTCGCGAAGGCCTAAAACCTTCGATAACGGTTGTTCTAAAGGCTCGAGTTCACCGCTAAAAAGCGACCCCACTGCCACTAAAGTTGAGACTAATCAACTGTTTTTGGGAGCAGAATCTTGACGCGTGAATACAACATCGCAGTAATTGGTGGCGACGGCATTGGGCCTGAGGTCACTGCCATCGCACTCGAAGCAATCAACCGTGTCACGGTGGGTTCAGGCGTCACCTTCAACACCACCGAGTTCAACCTCGGGGCGAACCGCTATCTTGCCACCGGCGAGACCCTCACCGATGAAGACATGGCCTCACTCAAAACCCACGATGCCATTTTGCTTGGCGCCATTGGCGACCCAAAAGTTCCGTCGGGTGTGCTCGAGCGTCAATTGCTGCTCAAGTTGCGATTCAGTTTTGACCATTACGTAAACCTCCGCCCAACCAAGCTATTTCCAGGCGTGGTCAGTCCGCTAGCCGATCCAGGCAAGGTTGATTTCGTTGTCGTGCGCGAAGGCACCGAAGGCCCATATGTCGGCAACGGTGGAGCAATCCGTGTTGGCACCCCTCATGAGGTTGCCAATGAGGTTTCGGTAAACACCGCTTTTGGTGTTGAGCGCTTGGTTCGCTATGCATTGTTTTGGTGCACGCTGGCTGGCTCTGGCAGCGAACCGTCAACGCGGTTGCCGAAGAGTTTCCTGGCGTCACCCACGACTACCTTCACATCGATGCCGCAACCATCTTTATGGTCACCGACCCAGCGCGCTTCGATGTCATTGTCACCGATAACCTCTTCGGCGACATCATCACCGACCTAGCTGCCGCAATCGGCGGCGGAATTGGGCTTGGAGCCTCTGGAAACATCAATCCAGATGGAACCTTCCCGAGCATGTTCGAACCGGTACATGGTTCGGCTCCAGACATTGCCGGCAAAAACCTTGCCGACCCAACCGCGGCTATTTTGTCGGCCGCCCTGCTGCTCAACCACCTCAAGAACCCGGTGGCGGCAACCCGCATCGAAAATGCGGTGGCAGCAGATCTAGCCACGCGCGGAACTAAGAAGCGCACCACCACTGAAGTAGCGGAAAGCATCTTCGCGCTTTTGTAGAGCGACAAGATTTCTAACTAGGTTTCAAGAAAGAAGCAGATCATGGCCGATCTCAAATTTGAAGTTGTTCTAAACCCGAACCCAACTCCCGATGCCGAGCGCGAGCGAATCATCGACAAGCCAACTTTTGGCACCCACCTAACCGACCACCAAGTGGTTGTCGTCTGGGAGAAAGACAAGGGCTGGGTTAGCGCTCAGGTAATTCCTTACGGCCCAATCATGATGGACCCATCGGCGGCCGTTTTGCACTACGGCCAAGAGATTTTTGAGGGCATCAAGGCCTACCGCCACCAAGACGGATCCATCTGGACTTTCCGTCCCGAAGAAAACGGCAAGCGTCTTCAGCGCTCGGCCCGACGCATGGCTTTGCCAGAGCTTCCGGTCGAACTATTCGTTGAATCCCTCAAACAACTCATTGCAGTAGACGGCGCTTGGGTTCCAGCTCCGGTTGATGAGAAGACTCTCTACATTCGCCCATTCGAGATCGCTGCCGAAAACTTCCTCGGTGTGCGTGCCGCTCACCGCGCCGAATTTCGTGTGATTGCTTCACCGGTTGGTCCTTACTTCACCGGTGGCATCAAGCCGGTCTCCATCTGGATTGCCCTCGACTCATCTCGTGCAGGTCGTCACGGCACCGGCGAGGCAAAAACCGGTGGCAACTACGCTGCTTCTTTGCTAGCGCAAAACGAAGGCTACGAACAGGGTTGCTCGCAGGTTCTCTTCTTGGATGCTGAAACCGGCACCTACATCGAAGAGCTCGGCGGCATGAACCTGTTCTTTGTCTACAAGGATGGTCACGTGGCTACCCCGGCGCTGGACGGCTCAATTCTTCGTGGCATTACGCGTGATTCAGTGATCACACTGATCAAAGACCGCGGCTTGAAGCTGGAAGAGCGTCAGATCACGTTGGCCGAGGTTCGCGAGGGCATCAGCAGTGGCCGAATCACCGAAGTGTTTGCCTGCGGAACCGCAGCTGTCATCACGCCGGTGGGTCAACTCAAGAGCCGTGAAGAAACCATTGGCGAAGAAAACCCAGCCCCGGGTCAGCTAACCGTAAGTCTTCGCGAAGAACTAACCGGCATTCAATACGGAACCGTGGCCGATCGTCACAACTGGCTAGTTAAACTAGCCGACTAAGCCTTTTCAAGTCATTTAAGAAAGCAGTACATCATGCGCGTAGCGCGCTTCAGCCTCAACGGTGAGCCTAGATTCGGAATCGTAGATGGTCCAGAATTAGTTGTTCTCAAGGGCCACCCGCTAGTTCTCGGCTACGAAACCACCGGTGAGCGAGTACCCATCAAAGAGGTAAAACTTCTAGCCCCGACGATTCCATCCAAGGTGGTCTGCGTTGGCAAGAACTATGTCGATCACGCAGCCGAATTGGGCCTTGCTCTAAATGATGAACCGACAATCTTCTTCAAGCCTTCGAGCGCAATTATTGGCCCCGGCGACGCAATCATTTTGCCAACTCAGAGTCAGCAAATAGAACTCGAAGCCGAGCTCACCATCGTTATTGGCCAAATGGCTAAAAATGTTTCTGAGGATGACGCCCTTGATTACGTGTGGGGCTTCACAATCGCTAACGATGTGACCGCCCGCGACCTGCAGTTCAGTGACGACCAGTGGGCTCGCTCCAAAGCCTTCGACAGTTTCTGCCCGCTTGGCCCCTGGATTGAAACCGAGTTCATTCCCGATGGTCAAATGATTGAAAGCCGCATCAATGGCGAGGTTCGCCAGAGTGCTTCAATCGACCTAATGCTTCACAACGTGCCAAAAATCATCTCTTATGTGAGCCACAACATGACGCTGCTTCCCGGCGACATAATTTTGACCGGCACTCCGGCGGGCATCGCCAAAATCAATTCGGGTGAAATCGTCGAATGTGAAATCGAAGGCATCGGAAATCTGGTCAACCCAGTGATCTAAAGCGGGTCGTTTAGACTTGATCCATCATGTCTAACCCATCTGCTGCCATTTCGGCCCCCTTTTCTTCTGCTGTCGGCTCCGATGTGAAGGTGCGTTTCTGCCCTTCACCAACCGGCACCCCACACGTAGGCCTGATTCGCACCGCCCTGTTTAACTGGGCTTACGCTCGTCACACCGGCGGCACATTCTTGTTTCGCATCGAAGACACCGATGCCGAGCGCGACAGCGAAGAGTCTTTCGAAATGATCCTCGAGGCCTTGCGTTGGTTAGGCCTCAACTGGGATGAAGGCGTTGGCGTTGGCGGCCCTGCCGAGCCTTACCGTCAGTCAGAGCGCGGTCACATTTATCTTGAGGTCATCGAGAAGCTCAAGGCTTCTGGTCACCTTTACGAGAGTTTTCTAACCGGCGAAGAAATCGATGAGCGCAATAAAGCTGCCGGCCGAGCAACACAGCTTGGCTACGACAACTCCGAGCGCGACCTGACCGATGAGCAGCGCGCCAGCTATCGTGCCGAAGGTCGAAGCCCAGCCCTTCGTCTTCGCGTTCCAGAGACCGACATCAGCTTCACCGACCTAGT
>JBEDKW010000144.1:0-2999 GCA_041171945.1 Actinomycetota bacterium | reverse complement strand
GCAATCGAAAACGCGTCCATTACACCGGCAAGCGTGGAGCCCTGCTTGCCAAGTTTCAGGAAGACCTCGCCGAGGCCTCCATCTGGGTATGAACCCGCTGTCATGTAGCCCTCAGCACCGCCGACCGTGAAGGACGTGGTTGAAGAAGGACGAGACTTGGGCAAGCGCTTTCTCACTGGGTGAGACATCGACACCACTGCCTTGGCCTGATCTGCCAGGAGTGAATCTGCTTTTGAATCGGTCTTGGCCTTGCCATCAGAGAGCGGTTGTCCGACTTTACAGTTGTCGCGATAGATTGCAATCGCCTTTAGACCGAGCTTCCAACCCTGAAAATAGACATCCGCAATTTCATCGCGGGTGGCGGTTTCTGGCATGTTCACTGTCTTTGAAATCGCGCCTGAAAGAAACGGTTGCACCGCAGCCATCATTCGAATGTGTCCCATTGGCTCGATTGCACGGATGCCAATTGCGGTGTCGAAGATTGCGTAGTGCTCAGCCGCAAGGCCAGGGGCACCAACAACGTGACCGTTCTCAGCGATGTGCTCAACAATCAACTCAATGGCTTCTTGCGAATAACCAAGTCGGTGAAGGGCAAACGGAATTGTCTGGTTGACAATTTGCATCGAACCACCGGTTGAGAGTTTCTTGTATTTGACCAGCGAAAAGTCTGGTTCGATTCCGGTGGTGTCGCAGTCCATCATGAAGCCGATGGTGCCAGTTGGGGCCAAAAGCGAGGCCTGTGCGTTGCGCCAACCATGTTGCTGACCAAGGTGAGTGTTTAGCGCCCACTGTTCGTTTGCAGCTTCAATCACCGAGGAATCGATTGCACTCACAGACATTAGTTGGTGGCTGGCCGCCTCGTGCTTTGCCATCACGCGTTCGTGACCGGCTTTGTTTTTGGCGAATCCGTCGTAGGCACCAACAACCGAGGCCAGTTCGGCGGAACGGCGATATGCGCTAGCAGTCATAAGTGAAGTGATTGCTCCCGCCAGAGCGAATCCTTCTTCGCTGTCGTAGGGAACGCCGATTGCCATCAGCAGAGCACCCAAGTTTGCGTAGCCAATGCCTAATTGACGGAAGGCCTTGGTGGTCTCGGCGATCTTCTCGGTCGGAAAGTCGGCAAAGCAAATGGAAATGTCCATCGCTGTGAAAATTAGCTCGTTCGCCCGAATGAACTTCTCATTGTCAAAAGAGCCATCTGGGTTTAGAAATTTGAGCAAGTTGAGGCTGGCCAAGTTGCAACTCGAGTTGTCGAGGTGCATGTATTCAGAACATGGGTTTGAGCCGTTGATGCGACCAGACTCGGGAGTGGTGTGCCAGTCGTTGATTATGTCGTCGTATTGAATGCCGGGGTCGGCGCACTGCCAAGCAGCATCAGCCAATTTGGCCCAAAGCTCTCGGGCGTCGACAGTCTCAATGACCTCGCCGGTGGTTCTGGCGCGAAGGCCAAAACTGGTTCCGTTTTCAACGGCCAGCATGAACTCTTCGTTCACGCGCACCGAGTTATTAGCATTTTGATACTGAACCGAGATGATATCTTTTCCGCCGAGCTCCATGTTGTAGCCAGCGTCTCTAAGGGCGCGGATTTTGCCCTCTTCGCGCGCTTTGGTCTCAATGAATTCTTCAATGTCTGGGTGGTCAACGTTCAAAACCACCATCTTGGCAGCGCGACGCGTTGCACCGCCAGATTTGATGGTTCCAGCTGAGGCATCGGCTCCACGCATGAATGAAACGGGTCCCGAGGCTGAGCCTCCCGAGTTTTTAAGAAGCTCTTTTGAAGACCGGATTCTGGACAGATTTAGACCGGCGCCTGAGCCGCCCTTAAAAATCAATCCCTCTTCGCGATACCAGTTGAGAATTGAATCCATCGAGTCATCGACCGAGAGAATGAAACACGCCGAGACTTGTTGTGGGCTCTTGGTGCCAACATTAAACCAAACCGGTGAGTTGAAGCTAAAGATTTGATTCACCAGCATGTATGAAAGCTCGTGCTCGAATACCACGGCGTCGCTCTCGCTCGCAAAGTATCCGTTGGCCCGCCCAGCCTGGGTGTAGGTCGTTACGACTCGGCTGATGAGTTGGCGCAAACTATATTCGCGCTCTGGACTGCCCAAAGCTCCGCGAAAGTATTTGGTGGTAACAATGGTGCTGGCGTTGATGCTCCAGAACTCAGGAAACTCAACCCCTGGCTGCTCGAAAATGGTCTCTCCGGTTTGCCAGTTGGTCTGCACCAAATTTCGAAGTTCCCAGTTGATCTGATCAAAGGGGTGCACTCCCTCAGTTGTGTAAATGCGCTCGATGGTCAGGCCTTGGCCGCCCACGCCATTGCTGGCTGTTGAAGAAAAACCTGTGGTATCTGACATGAGCTTGCCTTTCCTAGGTGGTTCTTGGTGTCAAAAACTTTGAAAATACTGCCTAATTTTGTTCAAGTTGCTCTTCGCGGTTATCGCGAAGACTGCTGATGGCAAGCTCGAAGTCTTCGAGGTTTTCCCATCCTTGGTAGACGCTGGCGAAACGCATAAACGCAACTTCGTCGAGCTTTCTGAGAGGTTCGAGAATGGTTAGGCCAATGTCGTTCGCTTCGATTTGAGCGGCGCCAGTGGCACGAACGGCCTCTTCTACTGTCTGTGCCAGAAGGGCAAGATCTGATTCAGAAACCGGTCTTCCCTGACAAGCCTTGCGCACACCACTGACAATTTTGTCTCGGCTAAATGGCTGGGTTACGCCACTGCGCTTCATCACAGTGAGGCTGGCAGTTTCTGTAGTGCTAAATCGCATGCCGCACTCTGGGCATTGGCGTCTGCGGCGAATCGAGGCTCCATCATCGGAGGTTCTTGAATCGGTGACCCGCGAGTCTGGGTAGCGGCAAAAAGGACAATGCATTTCGGACCCTTCCTAGGGCCGACAAGGTCTTCCCTAACCTCTATTTTACCACTAGATGTAGAAGTGGTTCTAAAAACTTAGGCCCTATCTTGTGTTTGACAGGGGGCGCCAGTTTA
>JBEDKW010000143.1:0-3011 GCA_041171945.1 Actinomycetota bacterium | reverse complement strand
GCTTTCGCCCTTCAGTATGGACACGGCGTTGGTCTTTCAATTTGGGAGAAGCCGATTTTCTCTCGCCTAGTTTCGTTTGATCACCCAGAGGAGCTAAAAGAGGGCATGGTTTTTGCTCTCGAGACCTACTGGCCATCAGCCGACGGAATCGGCGCCGCCCGAATCGAAGAAGAAATTGTTGTGACGGCCACTGGTTGCGAAGTAATCACCAAGTTCCCAGCCGAAGACCTTCTTGTTGCTGGCCAGCGTTACTACGCCGTTGGTGGCCCACTTCCTCTGCAGCGTGACTCACAGTCTCACCTAAACACCGCTGCGGGTCGTGGCGAAAACTAACTCCAATGACCACAACAATGAAAGCTGCCGTTTACCACTCCAGTGGTGACGTTCGAATCGAAGAACGAGAAATTCCGACCCCGCTAGAGGGGGAGGTTTTGCTTAAAGTTTTGCGCTCGGGCATGTGTGGAACCGATGCTTCGGAATACAAATCTGGTCCCAAGATTTTTGCAACCAAGGCCCGTCATCCAAACAGCGGTCACATCGGGCCAATGATTTTGGGGCACGAGTTCATCGGTGAAATTGTTGGCCAAACACCGGTCGATTCTGGGTTTCGAGCGGGCGATGTCGTGGCCTCCGGTGCCGGAATTTCTTGCGGGAAATGCAAGCGCTGCAAAGAGCTGCGCACCAACCTTTGTGAGAAGTATGTGACCCTGGGGCTCAACCGCGATGGCGGAATGGCCGAGTATGTTGCGGTGCCGACCAGCACCCTGGTCAAGGTGCCGACCGGCTTGAGTTTGGATGCCGCTGGCATTGCCCAGCCACTGGCTGTGGGCCTTCACGCTGCGCGTCGCTCGGGCGTGCGCAACGGAGACAAGGTTTTGCTTATTGGCTCTGGGGCAATTGGAACTTTTGTTCTTGCCGGCCTAAGACATCTATTTGAAGCCGAAGTTGCAGTTCTAGATTTCGGTGGCAGCCGCCTAGAGCGAGCGGCCAGGCTTGGCGCCGATCACATCATCGAAGTGGGCGAAAATGCCGAGGCCAAGATTCGAGAAATCTTTGGAGATGCCGGCATCGATGTGGTGATTGAAGCTAGTGGCGCACCAGGTCAGTTGCCGTTTGCAATTAGTTTGGTTAAGCGCGGTGGAACAATCTTGCAGGTGGGTTTGCCTTCAGGCGGTCAAGAAATTGACGTTCACAAAATTGTCATGAGTGAAATCAATATTCAGACCACCCTTGCCCACGTATGTGACCAAGACCTTGGCACTGCACTTGAGATACTAAGCACAACTCCCCTAGCTGAAGAGTTAGTGGAGGGCGTCTACCCGCTGTCTGAGATTAGCCACCAGTTAGAACTTTTAGGAACCGGCAAGATCGAGGGCAAAGTTCTCTTTGACCCGTCACTTTGATTAGAAAAACATGAAATAGGGAGCAAATGAAATGAAGGCAGCGATTTTTTACGGCGCTAAAGATATTCGCATCGAGAATGTCGCCGAGCCACAGTTAGTCGGCCCGGGCGAAGTTCGCCTCAAGCCCTTCTGGTGCGGCATCTGTGGTACCGACGTTCATGAATATGCCATGGGCCCGATTGTCATCCCATCGAAGCCTCACAAGCTAAACGGCTCGATCTTGCCGCAGATTCTTGGCCACGAGTTTTCGGCTGAAGTTCTTGAACTGGGCAAGGGAGTGACCAACGTCAAAGTTGGCGACCGCGTCTCAGTCATGCCACTGCTTTCTTGCGGTGTTTGCTACTTCTGCTTAAGAGGCAACAACCACCTCTGCACCTCGATGGCTTGCATTGGTCTGAGCTGCGAATGGGGTGGCATTGCTGAACAGGCTGTTGTTCCGGCAGCCAACGTGTTCAAGCTTCACGATGCGATGTCAGATGTTGCTGGCGCACTAGTTGAGCCAACCGCAGTTGCTGCCTACGGAGTAGATAGAGGCAACGTGCGCCCAGGCGACACCATTCTCATCACCGGCGCAGGCCCAATCGGTGCTCTTGCTGCACTTTATGCAGAAAATCTAGGAGCGCGGGTTTTCGTTTCAGAGCTGAACCCAAACCGCCAGCGCATGATGAACGATTTAGGCATTGCCACTTTGCTAGACCCAACCAAGGATGACGTTATCGCCGCCCTCAAGGATGCCACCGGAGGCATCGGTGTTGATGCTGTTATTGAGTGTTCGGGCAACGAGCGCGCATTGCAGACCGCAATCAAGTCGGTTCGCTCAGGTGGCTACGTTGTGCAAACAGGTCTTCACACTCGCCCTGCCTCACTGGAGCCAATGGAACTATCAGAGCGCGAGATCACCTACACCGGCACTTGGTGTTACCCAGTGACTGACTGGCCAAGAATCATCGAACTAATCGGTCGTCGCGGATTGCCGGTTGAAAAAGTTGTTAGCTCGAAGATCAACATGGACGACATTGTCACAAAGGGTTTTGAAGAACTCGTCTCACCAACCGGCATCGAAACCAAAGTTCTAGTTAGAGGGTATTAAGAATGAAAGCACTTGAATTTGTATCCGAGGGCGTAGCCAAAGTAAACGAGCTGCCGACCCCAGAAATTGGTGACGATGAAGTGCTCATTGCCTCTCGCGCCGTGGGTGTTTGCCACTCAGATATCGAGTTGCTAGAGGGTCGCTACATCATCCCGTTCAGTTACCCGATCATCCCTGGCCACGAGTGGTCTGGCGAAGTGGTGAAGGTTGGAGCCAAGGTCACCAACTTCAAAAAGGGCGACCACGTTGTCGGCGACTGCGTGATTGGCGAAGAGCACTTTGGCTTCTCAATTAGCGGTGCTGCAGCCGAATTTTTCGTCACCAAGGACTCTTGGTTGCACAAGATTCCAAACAACATCTCCTGGACAAACGGTGCACTGGTTGAGCCATTTAGCGTTGCCTACTATGCGCTTATGCGCGTTGGCAATGTGAACGCTAGCGACACCCTCGTGGTTCTTGGCGCGGGCCCAATTGGCCTTGCTGTGGTTGCAGCCTCGAAGGCTCTGGGCGCACGCACC
>JBEDKW010000142.1:0-3225 GCA_041171945.1 Actinomycetota bacterium | reverse complement strand
ATGTTGGTGCGCTTTAGGTCGGCTGGGTTTGTTGGGTCGCCCGAGCGAGTGATTACGCGAAGCTTGCCGAGACCCTCGGCGCGAGATTCAATTTCGTCTTCCATAAAGTCACGTTCGTTGTTCGAGAAGATGACCACAAGAGGCTTGCGCACATTCTGGTTGGCAATTGAGAGTTCCTTGAAAGGCGGGCGAATGCGCGCTGAATCGCGCCGGTAATAAAACCGATCACGCTACCGGTGAGGGCAATGGTGATTGCCCAGTAGAGCACTGCGATGATGCGGTCGGCCCAGCTAGGCTCGCCGCCCAAAGACAAAATCTTGGTGAATGAAGCCCAGAAAACATCGAAAGTGTTTGGGTTCGCAGGGTCAACCGCAACGGTTAGAAAAGGGGTGGCGTTGAGCAGCGCCTTGATGGCAACCATCACGCTGGCCATAACCACCATCGCGAGCAACACGTAGACAACGAAAGTGCCGCTCTTGGCAATCGAGTTGTCGAAGTTGTAGCGAAGGCGAGTTATGAAGCTAACCTTGGCAACCTTCGGTGCGTCTAGTTCACCCTGTGCACCTTGACCAAATGAGCGTTCCTGCGAGTTGTTTTCTGACATGCAGGCAAGTTTAGTGATTTGAGTGAAAACTTTTTAGAGGTCGCCAGGGGTGACAATCAGCTGAACGCCGTCGGTGGCAACATCTACCTTCACCATTGAGCCGTCATGGATGGTTCCGGCCAAAATGAGGTTGGCCAACTGGTCATCGATTTGCTGCTGCATTAGACGGCGAAGTGGGCGGGCACCATAGATCGGATCGTAGCCCTTGTCGGCTAGCCAGGTTCTGGCGGCCGGGGTAACTGCCAACTGCAAGCGTCGCTCGGCTAAGCGGTTCGAGAGACGGTCGATGTTGAGTTCGACAATCTGGCCGAGCTCACTTCGGTCTAGAGCACTAAACACCACGATGTCATCGAGGCGGTTTAAGAACTCCGGCTTGAAGTGCGAACGAACCATTGCCATCACGCCTTCGCGCTTTTGGTTTTCATCCAGGTCTGGGTCAATCAAGAACTGACTGCCCAGGTTAGAGGTAAGAATAATGATCACGTTTTTAAAGTCGACAACGCGACCCTGGCCATCGGTGAGGCGGCCATCGTCTAGAACCTGAAGCAAAACATCGAAGACCTCTGGGTGGGCCTTTTCAACTTCGTCGAGCAGCACCACCGAATAGGGCCGGCGGCGAACCGCTTCGGTCAGCTGGCCACCCTCTTCATAGCCGATATAGCCCGGAGGGGCGCCGAGCAAACGCGAGACCGAGTGCTTCTCGCCGTACTCGCTCATGTCGATGCGAACCATGGCTTTTTCGTCGTTGAACAAAAACTCAGCCAGGCTCTTGGCCAGCTCGGTTTTGCCAACACCGGTTGGGCCCAAGAATAAGAATGAACCGGTTGGGCGCGATGGGTCACTGATGCCTGCTTTGGTGCGGCGAACGGCATCGGAAACCGACTTAACCGCCGGCTTTTGGCCAATCAGGCGCTTGCCCAATTCGGCTTCGAGGTGCAGCAGTTTTTCGCTTTCGCCGGCAAGCAGGCGGCCGGTAGGTATGCCCGTCCAGGCACTAACAACGGCTGCGATGTCGTCTTCGCCAACTTGGTCGTTCACCATGCGATCTACATCGGTGGCTTCGGCAGACTCAAGTTCGGCGAGCTGCTTTTCGAGCGCCGGAATCTCGGCGTATAGGAGCCGCGAGGCGCGCTCGAGGTTTGCTTCGCGCTGCGCGCGCTCGGCTTCGATTCGAAGACCATCGAGTTTGGTTTTTAGTTCACCGATTTTGTTTAGCTCGGCACGCTCGGCGGCCCAGCGAATGTTGAGCCCATCGAGACGCACTGATTTTTCAGCCAGGTCTTCGCGCAGCTTCTCGAGGCGCTCTTTCGAGGCTTCATCTTTTTCTTTTTTCAGCGCCAGCTCTTCGAGTTTTAGGCGGTCCACTTGGCGGCGCAGCTCGTCAATCTCAACCGGGGCCGAGTCAATTTCCATGCGCAAACGCGAGGCCGCTTCATCTATGAGGTCAATGGCTTTATCGGGCAATTGACGGCCGGTGATGTATCGGTTCGAAAGAGTTGCGGCGGCAATCAGTGCGCTGTCGGCAATGGCCACTTTGTGGTGCGCTTCGTATCGCTCTTTGAGTCCACGCAAAATTGCCACGGTGTCGACAACGCTTGGCTCGCCAACGAATACCTGCTGAAAGCGGCGTTCTAGAGCTGGGTCTTTTTCAATTCGTTCGCGATATTCATCGAGTGTGGTGGCACCAATCATGCGCAGTTCGCCGCGGGCCAACATTGGCTTCAGCATGTTCGCGGCGTCTTGGCCGTCTCCCGCGCCGGCACCAACCAGCGTGTGCAACTCATCGATGAATGTGATGACCTGCCCTTCGGCAGCATTGATTTCGGCCAACACGGCCTTCAGGCGCTCTTCAAATTCACCGCGATATTTTGCTCCGGCTACCATTGCAGCGAGGTCGAGACTAATAAGTTGTTTGCCCTTGAGGCTTTCTGGCACATCGCCCGCGACAATGCGCTGGGCTAGCCCTTCAACCACGGCAGTCTTGCCAACGCCTGGTTCACCGATGAGCACCGGGTTGTTTTTGGTTCGGCGGCTGAGCACCTGCGAGACGCGGCGAATTTCGGCATCGCGCCCGATGACCGGGTCAAGCTTTCCAGACTTAGCTACTTCGGTGAGGTTCACGCCATATTTTTCGAGAGCTGATTTCTGCTCTTCTTGCTGACCATTTTGATTGTTCATTTTGCCCTCCACAACACCACTTCGGTGTTTCTCGTTGGCCTGCGGCCACGAGCGATGCTTTCGATTCCTTGTTCACCCGCCGCAAAAACTCTTGCCCCTGGGCGGTTTAACATTTCGTTTGCAAGGGTGCGTTCAAGGTCGCGCACCCGATTGTTTAGATCCGCATTTTGGTTTTCGAGTTCCAAAATTCTGCGGATGCCTTCGAGGCTCACGCCTTCGGCAGACAGCTTGGCGACTTCGCGAAGCTGGGCAATGTTTCTTGCGGTGTATCTGCGGCTGCGGCCACCGGTGCGACCCGGGGTCACCAGACCCATGCGGTCATATTGGCGCAGTGTTTGAGGATGCATGAAAGCCAGTTCGGCCGCGACCGAAATCACAAAGAGCGGAGTGTTCTCATCGAACTGTTCCATCTTGCACCTCCTAGAGGAGACCGGCCCTAGCTA
>JBEDKW010000141.1:0-3051 GCA_041171945.1 Actinomycetota bacterium | reverse complement strand
ACAATGAACGGCGCTCGGAAATAGAGAAGGACTGCTGAAACCGCAAGGGCAGGTATTCTGGCGTCGAAGGTGACCTCTCCCCCATCGGTGAGACCTTGAACCCCAAGCAGCGCTGCCAATAGCGCCACGGTCAACAGCGAGGCCACCCTAGAAACGACCGGATGATTAAGCACCGACTGAGGAACTAGGTAGCCCAAGATTTTCCAAGAGAAAACCAAAGCGCTACCAATAAGAATGCCGCTCCAAAGGGTAATCACCGAGGGTCTCGCTTAGTAAACCAGTTGAACGCGCCAACCAATACGGCAACCAAGCCGGCCAGCAACACGGGCACACCAGCCGACAAGCTCGGAGTTGTCAGCGTGGCGACAACCAGGGCCAGAGCAGCCACCGCCAGGGCTTGTCTCTCGCGAAGCCTTGGCCAGATAAGACCCAAGAAGGCAGCAGCCGCAGCCGCATCGAGCCCCCAGCTCTTTGGGTCTCCGATAGTGTTGCCAAGAATTGCACCTAGAAGCGTCATGAGGTTCCAAAAAACGAAAACCGAGATTCCGGTGATCCAGAAACCCTTCTTTTGATCGCTCTCAGTAGTTTGAGCAGTAGCTACGGCGACTGACTCGTCGATTGTGAGCATTGCCGGAATAAGTTTTCCGAGACCCGAAGCCTTGAGAATCGGTGCCATGCGGACCGCATAGAAGCCGTTGCGCACGCCCAGCAACCAGGCCGACACCAAAGCCGCTCCGACGGCCGCACCTCCGGTGCCAGCGGCTGCAATCACGCCAACGAAAGCAAACTGAGACCCACCGCTGAACATCAGAAGACTTAACACCTGTGTTTGCCAGATATCGAGTCCAGCCGAAACCGACAAAGCCCCGAAAGAAATTCCGTATAGGCCCGTTGCAACTCCAACACCGATAGAAGTGGAATACAAACCTCGCGACTCAGCCATCTAATCGCCCCGCCCGATGCAGAGCTAAAAATAGCTGTGTACGGGTAGCAAAGCCAGACTTTGAAACGACACTGTTGAGAATCTGTTTGACTCGATATTTTGCTAGGAACATTTCCTCGGCAATTTGTTCATCGGTCTTACCGAGTTCAAACTGCGACAGCACCTCGAGTTCTCGCTCCCCGAGTTGGCCGAGTCGAACCAAAAGATCTGGCACATCCACGGCAACGTGGCTCGCCGCTTTCAAAAATGCTGCGAGTTCGCGAAAGTCAGGTTCATCATCCTTGGCCGCAGTCGAGCGGATTGCCTTGAGTAGTTCTTCAGCACCAGATTCTTGAGTGACTAGATCGGTCGCCCCGGCGGCAATGCTAGCAATCTGAAGCTCTGGGCTGAAGTAGGGCCCGGTCATAATAATCTTCGGCACCTTTGCATTGTCTGCCAAGAACGCACGGATGAGGGCCTTTGCAACCTCAATGCCATCGAGACCCTTGATGCGGTGATCTAGCACGACGACATCTACCAACGCCTCTGGAAGCCTTTGAATAGTGGTTGTTGCGTTGTCGTCTTCAAAGACGACCTTCAAATCAGGCTGAGAGTCAATTAGCAGCCGACGACCATGACGTATGTCTGGATCGCTATCGACTAACGCGATACGAAGATCGAGGGCCATTTGTTGAGCCTAAACCGCGTCGCTTGCATTGATTCGCAACGTGGGGAAAATAGCAGAAATCGTGAAACCGACGCCTGGCACACGCGTAGCCTCAACGCTGCCTCCATAGAGAGCCGCGCGCTCGCGCATCGCGGTAATGCCAGGTCCAACAATCGGACGAACTAGAGCGTTGAGGTCTTCCTCGGAGTTGTACTCCTGAACCTCTCCGGTAAGGGCAGCCACCGAACGATTCGACACCTCAATGCCGTTGTCTTTCACTAGTACCTGCATGCCGTCGGCAACCCAGGAGAAATCGATGGATACATCTGTGCCCACCAAACAATGTTCTTTCACGTTTTCGAGAGCGTCGAAAATAACTCGGTAGATGGCAAGCTGGGCGCCCTCATTTAGAGGAAAAGGAGCGCCCTCATTTCGTAGTGAAGCGTTGAAGCCGAGTTCGCGGTAAAGCACCACCAAAGCTTCAAGTTCGGCCAAACCTGGCGGAGCGGCAGACACTTCGTGAGATTTGTTCAACATGTCATAGAGGCGACGTAGTTCAGTGTGCGCAGCCCTGGAGCTCTGGCCAATTCGCTCAAGTGAGCGTAGAGCCGAACTAGGGTCTGACTTGGCCGCGTAAAGACCACCTTCGGCTTGGCTAATGACAGCGGAAATCTTTTGAATGATCAGTTCGTTTATGTCACGAGCAATTTCGAATCTCTCGTTCTGCTCGGCCACTTCGAGGGCCAACTTGGCACGCTGCTCCTCGGAGACCAATTGATCAAGATCGGTTCCAACATATTTCACTCGGGTAATAACTAGGCGGCCAGCGATCCAAGCTAGAGCATTTGAGAAGACCACCAAGGCAACTGCTATGAGTAAGGCAGCGGCCCTGCCGTCTTCAGACACAACCGCCAAGCCAAACTGAGCCTCACGCAAATCGGTGCTAAATGAATATTGCCAGGCCACTAGTGAGCCAACGGAAACAGAGAGGGCCAGGCCGGCGATGCGCCAGCGTTTCGGCGCGAGTGCGGCCAGCAAAGAGATGGCAACAACAGCAGCCACCGCACTAAAGCCAGCTTCAAAAGCGAAAGCAAACTGCAAGCCAAAAGCAACTACAAAGGCAGCGATGCTCGCCACAGGAATGTTGGCTGCGAAAAAGACCGCGAGCGATAGGGCAAGAGTTAGAAGTAATACGGTTGGGCCCTGAATAATCAGGTCCACTCCGCCTAGAAACAGAAAGCACGAAAGGGCTATGAATGCTGAGGATTGCCAGGTCTTGGCTTGGATCCACCTAATCACGTGGCCTCCTGATGGGTTTTGCTCCTCGTGCTGGACTCGAACCAACGACATTTCGGTTAACAGCCGAACGCTCTACCAACTGAGCTAACGAGGATTAGCGCTTTCACGCTTCGACAACATTACCAAAGATTTTGGAGCAATGGCTACCACTTGCAAAAATGGA
>JBEDKW010000140.1:0-3058 GCA_041171945.1 Actinomycetota bacterium | reverse complement strand
ACGTTGGCTGACCGGCAGGTCATCCGGGTAAGTGATTTTCAGGGTTTGCATCGTCTTTCAATGCTATTTCAAGGCAGGGATGCCACCTATTCGGTGGTGCTGCCACCTGGAGGGCCGAGGGTGATTAGTGTGATGAAAATGGCGGCAACAGCCAATAGCAAAACTAAAGCGAACAGCGCCGGGCGGTTGAGGAACCAGCGGTAAAGGCGGTCGAACCAGTGCGAATCGCGAGGGTCGGCGGTTGCGGTTCTGCGCCAAGCGCCATCGAGTTTGCCTGAACGCTCGACATAACGCTCGAAGGGAATGGTGGCGAATGGAACGATGGCCAGCAACACGGCAAGAACTGTGCGACCTAGCCCCCAGCGGTTATTGACGCCCACTAGCGATGCGATTACGCCGTAGCCCAAAAAGACGGTGCCGTGAATAGAGCCAACAACGGTTAGAAGAATCGGCGGGGAGTCAACTAGAGCCCGAATAATCAGGGCACTAATCAGAAGTGTCCAGGTGACGCCCTCTCCCAACGCAAATGCTTTGTAGAGCTTGGCTGGCGAGAAACCAGCGGTGCTTTGGGTGTTTTGAGACGCGTTTGAGTTCATGGTTTGAGTTTAACCACTTGGTTGAATCACTGGCTCGCAGGATGATCGAAACCCCGACCTACTCTTGCCCTAGAATCGCAAAATGACAAAAACAACAGTCGACGGTCCATTTGATGGTGAAACTAAGCCGACTTCGACGCGAGAGGCGCTTTTAGCGGCTGCTATTGCCGAATTAACGGCACGCCCCGAGGCCGAGTTTCGGGTCGAGAACATCCTGGCTGCCACCGGCGCTTCATTCAGTTCGCTTTATCATCACTTCGGAAACCGCGAAGGCTTGATCACCGAGGCTCAAATTGCAATTTTTAAGTCACCGATTTCTAAGGACCTCGACCCCTTTGTAGCGGCGGCCCTTGTGGTTTCAAACGCATCGCAGTTAACGGCGGTCCTGGCGCTTGCCATTGCGGCAGCTTCAAGCGCCCAAAATGCCAAAGATCGCGCAGCCCAAATTGCCATTCTTGCTGCGGCAAACTCGCGCCCGGTGTTGGCCGAGGCCATTGCTAGAGAGCAAGCCGAGGTGACGGCGAGGATCACGAAGGCCTTTGACGACTTAAAGAATCGCGGCGTCATTGAACCTGTGGTCAGCACGGCACTCATCGGACAATTTATTCAGGTGACAACCCTGGGGCAGACCGTGCTCGATGCAGGCGCAGGGCCAGTGAAGCTGGCTGAATGGCAGGATCTAGTTTTAAAGGCCTTGCTCGCTCTCCTCAGACCGGTCGCCGAGAACTAAACTACCCATCATGACAACAGCTCTTCTTGCAATCGACATTCAAGACAACATGATGATCGGCAAATACTCGGTGCCAGGCGCCGAGGGGTTTGCCGACCTTTTTGAAGCTCGAATCGGTGTCGCTCGCGAAGCCGGCCAGCCAGTTATTTGGGTGCAAAACGACGGCCCAGAGGGCGACGTGGACGAACCATTCAGCGAGGGCTGGCAACTATTTTTCGTGCCAAATGTTGGCGAGTTGGTGGTGCGCAAAACTACCCAAAACGTTTTCGAATCAAACCCCGAACTGGCTAGTGAACTAAAGCAACTTGGCATTGACGCGGTTGAACTAATCGGCATGCAATCGGAGTTTTGCGTTCAGGCAAGTGCGCGCGGCGCCAAAGCTGCTGGCTTCAAAGTTGTTCTGAACCCTAAACTTCATGCGACTTTTCACGACGGAACTCCGGCCACCAACATCAGCGGCAAATTTGAGGTTTCTTCGGCCCAACTGGCAGCCAAGGTTCAGGCCGAGTTGATTGCCGAAGGCATCATCGAAGCTTAGTGAATGTGGCTCTTTTCGAGCTTTGCACCCTCAACGTCAACATCAGGCAAAATGCGGTCTAGCCACTTTGGCAACCACCAAGCAGCCTTGCCCAAGATAGCCATTGTTGCCGGCACCAAAATTAGGCGAACCAAGAACGCATCGATGAGCACACCGATGGCCAAGCCGAAGCCAATTGGGCGAACCGAGCTGACGTGCGAGAACGCAAAGCCACCAAACACAGTGACCATGATCAAGGCGGCGGCGATAACTACCGGGCGCCCAAGGTGAATACCAAAGTTGATTGAGTCGATCGGCGACTTGCCGCTCACGTAAGCCTCACGCATGCCAGAAACCAAGAACAACTGGTAATCCATGGCCAGACCGAACAAGATGCCAATCAAAATTGTTGGCAAGAAGCTCAGAATTGGGCCTGGGCTTGAAATGCCGAACAGGAACCCGAGCCAACCCCACTGGTGAACCGCAACCACTGCACCGAAGGTGGCAAACACGGTTAGCAAGAAACCAGCGCTGGCAATCAGCGGAACCGCAATGGAGCGGAACACCAAAATCAACAGGAAGAACGACAGCAAAATAACGGTGCCCAGGTAAAGCGGCAGTGCGTCGGCTAGCTTCTGCGAGACATCGATGTTGCTGGCGGTGATGCCGGTGACACCGAGAGTTGATTGGTATTCACTCTCGACACTGGCCTCAAGACCACGAATTTCTTTAACCAGCGTTTCGGTGGCTTCTGTGGCTGGGCCTTCGACTGGCACGATTGCAAAAATCATGGTCTTGGCATCTTCAGAGACACCGGCTGGGATGACCGCCTGAACGTTTTCGAGCGACATGATCTGCTCTGCTACGCCAGCCTGAATTTCTAGTTGACGGTCTTCGCTGTAGGCGGTTTCGGAGGCGACCACTGTGATGATTTGACCATTGGCGCCAGCACCGAAGCCTTCCGTGGTCAGCTGGTAGGCCTTGTACGGCGAGGTGTCGGTTGGCTCAGAACCGCCGTCTGGCAGGCCTAGGCGCATGCTCGAAGCTGGGATGGCAACGATTGCCAGAACCGCTCCGGCTGCCAAAATAGCCAACCAAGGGTGCTTCGACGCCCAAACCGGCTTCGAAGCATTCTTTGGCTCTTCGGCCTTGTGAAGTTCTTCTACGGTGTGAGCCGGCTTTACTGCCGCGGCTGCGATTCGCTCTTTCTTGGAA
>JBEDKW010000139.1:0-3067 GCA_041171945.1 Actinomycetota bacterium | reverse complement strand
GGTCAGGTGCTAGCCGAGAAGGTTAAGGCTGCGAACGAGATTGCCGATGCAGCCAAGGCAAACCTCGACGCCATCATCTGGAAGATCGAGAACGTTGTTGTTGAGGGTGTGCCATCGGGTGGCGAAGAAAACTTTGTTGTCATCAAAGAGGTGGGCACCAAGCCAGTCTTCGATTTTGAACCAAAAGACCACGTTGCCCTAGGCGAGCTGCTCGACATCATCGACATCGAACGCGGTGTCAAGGTTTCAGGCTCACGGTTCTACTTCTTGAAGGGCTGGGGCGCACGCCTCGAGTTGGCTCTCATGAACATGGCGCTAGACCTAGCCAGCAAAGAAGACTTCACTGCACTCATCACCCCAACCCTGGTTCGCCCAGAGGTTATGGCCGGCACCGGTTTCTTGGGTGAGCACGCCGACGAAATTTACTACCTTCCAGCCGACGACCTTTATCTCACCGGCACCAGCGAGGTTGCGCTCGCCGGTTACCACCGCGATGAAATCATCGACCTCTCTGCAGGCCCGCTGCGCTATGCCGGTTGGAGCACCTGCTACCGCCGCGAAGCTGGCTCAGCCGGCCGCGACACCCGTGGCATTTTGCGCGTGCACCAGTTCAACAAGCTCGAAATGTTTAGCTACATCAAGCCAGAAGATGCCGAAAACGAGCACCTCAAGTTGCTAGCGCTAGAAGAAGCAATGCTTCAGGCCTGCGAGCTTTCCTACCGAGTTATCGACACCGCCGCCGGTGACCTCGGCTCTTCGGCCGCTCGCAAATACGACTCCGAGGCCTGGGTTCCTTCGCAAGAGACCTATCGCGAGCTCACCTCAAGCTCCAACTGCACCACCTACCAGGCTCGCCGCCTGAACGTTCGTTACCGCGATGAGAACGGCAAGACCCAAACCGCCGCCACTCTAAACGGCACCTTGGCCACCACTCGCTGGTTGGTCGCGATTCTCGAAACTCACCAGTTGGCCGATGGCACGGTTCGCATCCCAGCCGCGCTTCGCCCTTATCTCGGTGGCCAAGAAATCATTGCCCCAAAGGTGCGCGCTTAATAAATGACCCTTGCAACTGGCGATGACCGCTGGCTTATTGCCCTAGACATCGATGGCACTATCGTGCACGACGATGGTTTCTTGGCGCCGGCAGTGGTCTCCGAAATTGCTCGAGTGCGCTCGCTCGGCCACGAAGTTGTCATTGCCACCGGCCGCAGCGCGTCAAACGCCATCCCGGTGGTTAGAGATGTTGGCATCAACTCAGGCTTCAGCGTTTGTTCAAATGGTGCGGTCACAGTTCGCATCGATGTCGATCACCCACGAGGTTTTGAACCGCACGAAGTGATCACTTTCGACCCGAGTGCCGTTTTGACGCAGTTGATTGAGTCGCTGCCAAATGCGCATTTTGCCGTTGAAGACATCGATGGGGGCTATCGCTTTCACAAGCCGTTTCCTACCTACGCTCTCGGTGCCGACAACCGCGAGACCCCGCTGACCGAGCTGATGCACCACCCGGTTAGCCGAGTTGTGGTGTTGTCGCCAGACCACGATGTTGAAGAGTTTCTGGGCCTGATTGCCAATGTCGGCCTGCACTCGGTTTCTTATGCCATTGGTTACACCGCTTGGCTAGACATTTCACCCCAAGGGGTCAGCAAGGCTTCGGCTCTAGAAAAGCAGCGCCTCGAGATGGGCATTGCCCCACACCAGGTGATTGCCGTGGGCGATGGCCGCAACGATATTCAAATGTTTGAGTGGGCTCGTGCCGGCGGCGGCCTTGCCTTTGCCATGGGTCAAGCGCCAGAAGAAGTGAAGCTTTCGGCCACTGCCACCACCTCGGCAGTCGAAGACGATGGCGTAGCCAGGGTACTTTCGGGCTTTGAAGGCATCTTGTTTAGCCGCCAAGATTAATTGGGGTTTTGCCATGGCCCCCGCCACCAACTAAACTGAAACCACGGAAGCGTGCCGGAGCGGCCGAACGGAACAGTCTTGAAAACTGTCGTAGTTAATAGCTACCGTGGGTTCAAATCCCACCGCTTCCTCCAGAACCAAAAATCACCCAGTCTTTTGACTGGGTGATTTTTGTTTATCTAGTGGTTTAGTTGGCGGAAAACCCGTCGGTCATGCCCGACGAATCTCGCCAGCCAAATCGGTGCCGGCGGCAACGGTGTTGTAGATGGTGCCAAACTTCATCAGGTTTTGGTGCAGCAGCGCAAGGCGCTCATCGGTCTCATCGGTGGCCACGGTGAGCACATAGCGAATCGACTCAACCTTGGGCGGCGAATCTTGGCGCACGGCTTCAAGCGCAACCGAGGCGCCGGTGAAAGCAAAGTTCAACATCGGGGCTACGCGCTCAATACCCTTGATCATGCAGGCGGCCACCGCGCTCATCAACATTTCAACCGGGTTCAGCCCAGGGGTCACGCCGCCATAACCGGTGTCCATCACCACGCTGCCTCTAAGCCCGGATGCCCTGGTCTCCTCGGCTGATACTCTCTGGGCAGAAACTGTGAATGTCATTTTTCCTTGGCTCATCTTCCTAGTCTCACTTAAACTAGAAGTTCATGACGAAGCCACCGAAATCTCTGCGCGCCCCTAAGCCGGCTAAGGCCGTGGCGTTTGCGCGCCATGCCCGCATCAAGGTGCAGTCAAAGGCCAGCGCAGTCTGGGGTCTCACCTTCAAGGCGCTCGGTCTAGTTCTCGGTGCCACCATCGCAGTCACAGGCATTTCGGTATTTGATCTCAGCAGCACCATTAAGGCCAACGGAATTGTGCTTGCCGGTTCGAAGCAAATCACCGAAGCAGACCTCAAGGGGCCAATCAACATGCTGCTGGTTGGCAGCGACACCAGAGCTGGCCAGGGTGGTGGCTACGGCAACGACACCTCAGAGCTCGCCGACGTTCTTATTCTTTTGCACATCTCAGCCGACCGCAAAAACGCGGTTGCTCTCAGTTTTCCGCGTGACCTAATGGTTGAATGGCCAGCCTGCCCAAGCACTTCGGGTGGCCCCGGCTATTTGCCTCAGAGCATGGGTCAAATCAACGCCACCATCGCCAATGGTGGCCCGGGTTGCAC
>JBEDKW010000138.1:0-3400 GCA_041171945.1 Actinomycetota bacterium | reverse complement strand
TGCCTGAAGTTTCACTAGGTCGACGAGTTCACCAGACTTCACTAGTTTGGCGCGGCCAGTCTGAGCCTTCCAATAGGCGCCCGCAAGCATCGCAAAGCCAACCAAGGCTGCGATGAGTGCAAGTTTCAATTCGAAGGGCATTCAATAAGGATATCGAAAAATCCGTGGCCACTCGGTGTGTTTCCGATTATGACAAAGAGCTCTAAACGGTAGGCTGAACACATGTCTGACATCATTTTCCGCAGCGACGTGACCGTAGAGTTGGTTCGCTCAAACGCATCCGACGCCGATGTTCTTTTCGCAGCTCGTGTTTCTACTCAGGGTGAGCAAACCCTTGAGGCTGCTGCAGCACACACCGATGCTGCTGAAGACGAAAAGAAGTCACGTGGTCTCATCAACTACTTGATGCGTGACCGCCACGGTTCGCCTTTTGAGCACAACTCAATGACTTTCTACGTCCAGGCTCCGATCTTCGTGTTTCGCGAATTCATGCGCCACCGCATCGCTAGCTACAACGAAGAGTCAGGTCGATACAAGGAGCTCAGCCCGGTTTTCTATGTGCCAGGCCCAGACCGCAACCTAATTCAGGTTGGCAAGCCAGGCCACTACGACTTCTTGCCAGGCACCGCCGAGCAGACCGCGCTAGTTGAACAAGAGTCGCGCACCACCTCGATTGCCGCTTACGAGTCATACCAGCGCATGCTCGAAGCTGGTGTTGCTCGTGAAGTAGCCCGCATCGTGCTGCCTCTAAACATCTACTCGAGCATGTATGTCACCATGAATGCTCGCGCGCTTATGAACTTCTTGAGTCTTCGCACCAAGCGCGAAGGAACACACTTTCCTTCGTTCCCGCAGCGCGAAATTGAGATGTGTGCCGAGAAGATGGAAGACCAGTGGGCCAAGCTAATGCCTTATACCTACGATGCTTTCAACGCCAGCGGCCGAGTGGCTCCATAGCCTAAAAGAATTGAAGTGAAGAAACCCTTGGAGATTTAGTCTCCGAGGGTTTCTTTTTCATCTATCGGAGGAAGCCTTCGGTCGATGACCTTGGCCAGCTGCGTCTTTCTAAGGATGAGCGACAGGGCCAGCCCTAGCAGCACTGCCGAGATTAGGTCTACGAAGATAGTGGTTATGAAAGTTGCCACCAAGATCATTGCGTCTAGATAGCTCTCGCGGGCAAGCTTTAGAAGTTCACGGGGCTTGATCATGTGGGCTGTGGTGGCAATCAAAACGCCAGCCAGAGCGGCGAGTGGAATGCGCCCCACCAGTGAAGAAGCCAGCAAGACTACGGCGGCTAAAACAAAGGCATGAGACAGGGCAGAGAGTTTTGATCTAGCGCCCGATCTCACGTTGACTGCGGTTCTGGCGAGAGCTGCGGTAGCCGGAACGCCTCCAAAGAAAGGAACCACGAGGTTCGCGAGCCCCTGACCGAACAACTCCCGATTGGCATCGTGCTTTTCTCCACCGCCACGCATTTTGTCGGCCACTTTTGCCGAGAGCAAACTCTCGAGCGCCGCTAGTGCGGCAACGGCCAGCGCCGATGGTAACAAGGCGAGGTAGTTACCGCTGTTCAAAAAGCTGAAGTCCAGTGTTCCGATGCGGGCCGGCAACTCACCAATTCGATCCACCTCGAGATTTGCTAGATCCGCCGCGAAGGTTGCAACCCCAATCGTCACCAGCGCAAACGGTATTTTGTGCCATCTGCGAGAGCCCAAAAGAATTGCTGTGGCCACCGAAAGGGACATAATCACCGGGATGAAGTGGCCAGCGGTCAAGCCAGCGACTGCGGCCTCAAGCGCCATCCGCCAAACCTGCTCTGCTTCTCCAGGCATGACTCCGAAAATGAACGGAAACTGCTGGAGCGCAATCACAACTGCAATGCCGGCGGTGAAACCTTCAATTAGCGAGGTAGGTAATCGGTGCACATGTTCGCCCACTTTGGCAAAGGCCGTCACGAGCAACAGCAAACCAGCGATTAGCCCAACCAGCAAAACACCGCCCGAACCGAACTGGTGAAAAATTGGCACTAAGACCACAGTCATTGCACCGGTTGGCCCCGAAACTTGAAGTTTGCTGCCTCCAAAGATTGCGGCGATTGCACCCGCGATGATTGCGGTGGTGATGCCGGCTTCGGCGCCAAGTCCGGAGGCAATTCCAAAGGCCAGGGCGAGGGGGAGGGCAACCACGGCGACTGTCAGACCTGCGATTAAATCTGTGCCTGGCGCAATGCGCGCATCAGAGAAATCAGCCTTCGTTGGCAACAGGTTCATAGTTCTCACCCTACCGATAGTCTTATAGGCATGTCTCAAACCCAGAAGAACCTATTTGGTCAGGTACTAGTTGCACTCGTCACCCCTATGAACGCAGAGGGTGAAGTCGATTGGGCCGCCACTGAGAAGCATATTGACTATGTAATTTCGAACGGCGCCGACGGCGTAGTGGTCACCGGAACCACCGGTGAGACCAGCACGCTTACCGATGCCGAGAAAATCAAACTCATTGAGGTCGGCAAGTCTGTCTCTGCCGGCCGCGCAAAAATCATCACCGGCGGTGGCTCCAACGAGACCGCTCATGCCATGCAGCTTTATAAGGCCAGCGAAAAGGCCGGCGCCGATGGCGTCATGATCGTGACCCCTTACTACAACAAGCCAACTCAAGCCGGAGTACTAACTCACTTCCGCCTAATCGCAGACGCTACCGACCTCCCGGTCATTCTTTATGACATCCCAGGTCGCGCCGGAATCGCTATTGCGCACGACACATTCTTGCGAGCCGCCAAGCACCCAAACATCCTTGCTGTCAAAGATGCCAAAGGCGATTTTGCTCAGGCTTCGCGCATTATGAACGAAACCGATTTGCTCTATTTCTCTGGTGACGACTCAAACGTTTTGTCCCACGTAGCTATTGGCGCCACCGACCAACCGCAATGATTTCCACCACGCTCTAACGGTCCACAACTCGCTTGAGGCCCTGCAGCGCGCCATCATGACCCACGTCCCGGGAACCGTTGCAGCCAAGTATGTGCTTCACGGTCTCGGCCTAATCAACAGCCCGCGCGTTCGTTTGCCGCTGGTTGGACCAGAAGATGCCGAGGCAGCTCGCATCGAATCCGACATCGATAAGGTTGGCCCAATTTCGGGCTTGAACTTTGAGAATTTCCGCCCAGACCGCAATGCGGCCGCTGGTGGTGCCTTGCCTAAGGTGGCTGGCACAACCCGCTAAACCCAGCGCTTGTTTTTTCAGGCGCCAAGAAAAGAGAACCAATGGTTCAAACCCTTCCACAGCCATCAAAACTTCGACCAGGTGTGCTTCGCATCATTCCGCTCGGCGGAATCGGAGAAATCGGTCGCAACATGACCGTCTTTGAAATTGACTCCAAGATTCTTATCGTCGACTGCGG
>JBEDKW010000137.1:0-3084 GCA_041171945.1 Actinomycetota bacterium | reverse complement strand
GCTCTTTCTTGGAGAGCACGCGAAGCCCAGCAAGCATGATCAGTGCCGGGGTGAAAGTGAGTGCGGCGACCACGGCGATGACGATAGCGACGGCACCCATTGAACCCATTAGGCCGAGGAAGCCAACCCCGGTGAGGTTTAGAGCAACCAGCGCAATGATTACGGTGATGCCCGCGAACATCACGGCGTTTCCAGAGGTTCCGTTGGCTAGGGCAATCGATTCGCTGATGCCCATGCCCGCTTTGAGCTGTCGACGGTGACGGTTCAAGATGAACAGTGAGTAGTCGATTCCGACGGCAAGGCCAAGCATGACACCAAGCAGCGGGGTGGTCGAGGTCATCTCAATTTGCGAGGCGAGACCGAGCGTTAGCGTTGCCGAGATGCCCACTCCAAGAAGCGCAGTGAGAACCGGCATGCCAGCACCGATGAAGGTTCCCAGCATCACAAACAAAACCACGGCTGCGATGACGAGTCCGATGACCTCACCAATACCCAGGATTCCATCTAGCGACTGAGAAAGTGCCTGTGAAAACTCAACCTGAACGTTGCCAAGGTCGGCGGTCTTGATGGTGTCAACGGCGTTGGTGATTAGAACTTGCTCAACTCGGTTGATTGGTAGTTCGAAGTAGATGTTGCCTAGGGCGATGTCGCCCGACTTAGCAACGGTGCCAAAGCCAGAGGCTGAATCAAGAAGTTTCTGACCGAGTGCGATTTTGGTTTCGTTGGTCGAAATCTCTGCTAGACCATCGTCGATTTTGGTCTGGCCGGCTTTAACCTCGGCGTACTGAGTTTCAATTTGTGCAAGGCCGCCCTCGATTTGGGCTTGGCTCTGAAGCAACGGTGCAATCTGGGCCTCTGGAGCGCCGGCGGCGCGAGCCTGGGCAATGCCAGCCTCAACTTGCGCAGCCTTGGCCTCTAGGTCAGCTTTTGCTGCGTCTAGCTGAACTAGGCCGGCATCAAGCTTCTCTTGTGCAGCGGCCAACTCAAGTTTTGCGTCTTTAATCGCGGCTAGACCATCGGTTAGGTCGGCGCGCTGTTTGTCAATCTGGTCTTGGGTCTTGAAAGGGTCAAGGGTGTCGGCAACGCCTGGCAAAGCAACAACTTTGGTGAGGGTTTCGCCGATTGCCGCTTTTTCATCGGCTGTGAACTTGGTGCCGTCATCTTTGAAGAAGACCACTTGGCCGTTGCCACGGCTGGCATCAGGGAAAGACTTTTCGAGCTGCTCGATAACCAAGGCAGATGGAATGCCCGGGATGCTCATGGCCGTGGAAAGGGTGGCGCCAGAGGTTAGCGCGAAGGTTGTGGTGGCCGCCAAAATGATGACCCAAGAAGTAATGACCACCCAGGCTCGTTTCGCAGAAAAAAGACCCAGTTTGTAAAGCAGTTCAGCCACGTGAAAATCACTTTCTAAAATCAAAACAACTTGCAAGAGCCGGCTGACCCTGTGTCAATCGCTTGCTTATAAAAGAACAGCAAACAATCTGCTAAAAAGATTCCTATTCGTTATATTCCACCTTACCTAGGTAGCCTGAGAAGATGTCTTTCACCGATGTTGACCACCTCGAAGCCGCCGAATCGGCGCTGGCTGAGGGCAAATCGGTGTTGTCAATTTTTGAAAAAGTCGAACCAGATGACCCCCGCCCACGCGATGCACTCAAAGCCCTAGACCTCTGGATGAGGGGCGAAGCGAGCGTGACCGAGGTTAGGGCCGCAGCCTTTGCCGCCCATGATGCAGCTCGCGAAACCACCAATACAGCGGCCCGCTATGCCGCTAGAGCCTGCGGCCAAGCAGCCGCTGTGGCACACGTTATTCACCATGCACCGCACGCCTCTCGCTATGCAGCAAAGGCCCTTGAAGCCAGCCGCCAAGCCGTTTGAGACGCATCGGCACTGCATTGCTGTGACAGACTTCAGAATATGAAGCTGAGCTCAGACATCACCACACTGATTGCCCTGTTCGCCATCGTTAGCCCAATCACATCGCTGCCGGTGTTTTTGAGCCTCACCGCTGGGCTCACTAAGAGTCACCGACGCAGCATGGCACTGAAAACGGCAGCAGTCTCGGGCCTCACTCTCGTGATTGCCTATTTCTTAGGTGACATCATTTTGAAGTCGCTGAGCATCGAACTCGATGCGTTTCGAATTGCCGGCTCACTGGTAATCGGTGCCTATGGCTGGCAAATGGTTATGGGTCATGAAACCGTAAAGCCGGGCATCTCCGCCTCAGGCGCGGCCATCGTTCCTCTTGCCATCCCTCTGATGGCCGGGCCAGGCGCAATCGCAACCGTTATTGCTCTAGGCAACTCTGATGTTGGCTTCGTGCGGGTCGCCAACCTAGCCATAATTTTGGTGCTGACAATTTTGACCTATTTGCTGTTGCTAGGCGCAGAGCCGTTGGAGCGCCTGCTGGGAGAGCAAGGCCTGATGGTGGTCACCAGGATATTTGGTCTCTTGCTTTTGGCTATTGCCGTGTCGACGATTTTGTCGGCACTGCAAAACCAGTTGGCCTAGAGGTTTTAGATCAAGCCGCTTTAGATTAAACCGCGCTCGGTTAGCGCTGCAGTTAGTTCGGCATCACTTGGCTCAACCAAGAATGCGCCGTCTTTAAAAGCAACCACCGGGATGTTCTTGCGCCCGGCAATGGCTTCGGCTTCGGCAGTGAACTCTGCACTCTGCTCAACATCCTTCATTTCATATTGAACAGCCAAGGTGTTCAAAAGAGTCTTGGAGCGACGGCAATCGCTGCACCATTCGGCACCATAAAAAGTTACTTCAGCCATTTTTGAATCTCATCTCTCGCTCGGGATTGTAGCCAGTCTATTTTGACACCCAGGCTCTCGACATTTCTAGTGCTGGGTTAGCGTTGGGGTATGACTTCACCAGCGCATCACACCGATGGCCTATCGGCCCTTGAAGTGCAGGAGCGCATTGCCAAAGGCCAACTGAATAGGCAACAATCTGGCTCCAGCCGCAGCCTCGCAGTCATTATTCGAGCCAATTTATTCACACTATTTATTTGTTTACAGCACATACTAATCCGAGTCGTGTATCAGCAATATTCTTGTGTTTTCAAGAATTTTGTTT
>JBEDKW010000136.1:0-3084 GCA_041171945.1 Actinomycetota bacterium | reverse complement strand
ATTTGCGGTCTCGGGTCATCGATGAGTTAGCTGGAGTCAATAAGGGGCTCGACTTTCCAGCCGAACCATTCATCTTGGTAGCCGATTCAATCTCACCAATCGATGCAGCAGCTCTCGATCCGAAGCGCGTGCTGGGCGTCATCACGAACCACGGCACCCCAACTTCACACGCCTCGATAATCATTCGGGCGGCAAACCTGCCGATGGTGGTTGGGGTTGTTGAAGCCGAGTTGATTTCATCTGGAGACCAATTGCTGCTCGATGCCACATCGGGGCAGGTTTATGTTCGACCGAGCATGGATGTGATGCGGAATTACCGAAACGCCACCCACCCAGACACAACTCTCATCGAGGCCATTCGCGTTAGTGGGCCGGTAGACGTGAACCTCTTCGCAAACCTTGGCTCAAGCATCGAGGCCGTTCAAGCGCTCGAATCAGGAGCCGAGGGGGTTGGTCTTTTTAGAACCGAACTTCTTTATCTAGGCCGACAGGTGCCGCCGAGTTTCGAAGAGCAGGTCGAGGAGTACTCGACTCTCTTAGCTAACTTTGGTTCAAAACGAGTTCTGGTTCGAGTGCTCGACCTAGATTTTGACAAACCACTGCCGTTTTTGAAACCAGCCGGAACTGGCAAATATGCCAACCGTGGTTTGCAGGTCTTGCTAGCAAACCCAGAGGTGTTGGAGACCCAGTTGAAGGCGCTCGCTGAAGCCGCTGCACTCAACCCCCGAGCAAATCTGTGGGTCATGGCGCCAATGGTACTCAGCTCCAAAGAGGTGAAATCGTTTGTGCAGCTGGCTCGCAAAGTTGGCCTCACTCAAGTTGGGGCAATGATCGAGGTGCCCGAGGTTGCCGAGCCGGCCGAGATTGCGGCCATCCTTGACGAAGTTGATTTCTTGAGCATTGGAACCAACGACCTCACCCACTACACGTTGGGCGAAAGTCGTGAAACCGGAACGATTACGCTGGCCGATACCCGCCAAGCCCGGGTTATGAAAATCATTGAAAGTGTTGTTGCGGCTGCAAAATTGGCGGCAAAACCGGTTGGCATATGCGGTGAAGCAGCCAGCGATCCAGTCTCAGCCCGGCTTTTTATCGGCCTCGGCGTAGACAGCCTCTCGGCCTCACCGGCCTTGCTGCCCGGTCTTCGAGCTGAACTCGCTAACTAAAGCGTTCTTCGGCTTCGGGGCAAGTTTGTATACACAGAGAAGGCTGCGAGCTCCGATTCGGGGTCGATTACGTCAAATGACGAGCGCAACCGCTTACATAGAAGTGAGTTTGGTAGGCTACGTGTATACATAGAACGCCTTAGGGCATTCATCGGACAAAGGGGTCCTAAATGACTGAACTTAACGTAGAAAAATGGGTCGCAGAAACTGCCGCCCTGACCAAGCCAGACAACATCGTTTGGTGTGACGGGTCGCAAAAAGAATGGGACCAGCTCACCGAGCTTCTCGTTTCTAATGGCACTTTCATTAAACTCAACGAAAACCTGAGGCCAAACAGCTATCTAGCGCGCACCGACCCGAGCGACGTGGCTCGAGTTGAGGAACGCACCTTCATCTGCAGTGAGATTGAAGCGGACGCCGGGCCAACCAACAACTGGCGCGACCCTGAAGAGATGCACTCGCTACTGACCGCTGTTTTCGACGGCAGCATGCGAGGCCGAACCATGTATGTGGTGCCATTCTCAATGGGCCCAATTGATTCACCTCAAGCTCGCTACGGCGTCGAGCTAAGCGACTCGCCATACGTGGTTGTCAACATGCACATCATGACGAGGGTGTCACCTCGCGTTCTCGAAAAAATCAAATCTGGCTCCGATTGGGTTCCAGCAATTCACTCGGTTGGTTCGCCGCTCATAGATGCCGCTGGCAGTGCCGTTGCCGATTCCACTTGGCCGTCTAATGATGAGAAATACATCGCCCATTTTCCTGAGACCCGAGAAATTTGGTCTTATGGTTCTGGCTACGGCGGCAATGCGTTGCTTGGCAAGAAGTGCATGTCGCTTCGAATTGGTTCGGCCCTAGCCCGCGATGAAGGCTGGCTCGCTGAGCACATGCTCTTGGTTGGCGTCACCTCGCCGGCCGGCAAAAGGTTCCACATCGCCGCTGCGTTCCCTTCGGCCTGTGGAAAGACAAACTTCGCAATGTTGAACCCAACCATCCCAGGTTGGAAGGTTGAAACCATTGGCGACGATATTGCCTGGATTGCGCCGGGGCCCGATGGTCGACTTCGCGCTATCAACCCAGAGGCGGGCTTTTTTGGCGTGGCACCTGGAACCGGCATGAGCACCAACCTCAACGCCATGTTGACCATGACCGAGAACACTATTTTCACCAACGTTGCACTCACCGATGATGGCGATGTTTGGTGGGAGGGCATGACCGATGAAGTGCCGGAGCACCTAATCGACTGGCTTGGCAACGACTGGACACCGGCACTCGGAGTTAAGGCCGCTCACCCGAATTCACGCTTCACGGTTGCAGCCGCTCAGTGCCCAATCATTGCCGATGACTGGGATGCACCCGAGGGTGTGGCGCTTGATGCAATCTTGTTTGGCGGCCGCCGCGCTTCCAATGTGCCGCTCGTAGTTGAATCGCGCAGCTGGCAGCATGGCGTATTTATGGGCGCAACAGTGTCATCTGAAACCACCGCAGCCGCGGATGGCCCGGTTGGCGAACTTCGCCGCGACCCATTCGCGATGTTGCCGTTCTGTGGCTACAACATGGCCGACTACTGGCAGCACTGGCTTGACGTCGGAGCAAAACTTGAAGCCGACAAACTGCCTCGAATCTTCCAGGTCAACTGGTTTAGAAAAGATTCAAACGGCAAGTTCATGTGGCCTGGTTTCGGAGACAACTCACGAGTTGTTGAGTGGATTGCGGCTCGTCTCGAGGGGTTAGTCGAACTCGAAGAGTCTGCAATCGGAGGTTTGCCACTCAAGAGCGACTTCAACCTTGATGGACTTGAAATCTCGGATGAGAAGTTCAACCAAATCTTTGAAGTCGACGCGAGTTCTTGGCAAGTTGAGGCTCGCATGACACGCGAGTACTTCGCCGAGTTCGGCGATCGTGTTCCAACTGC
>JBEDKW010000135.1:0-3093 GCA_041171945.1 Actinomycetota bacterium | reverse complement strand
AAAGAGAGCGTAGCCAATCGCGATAATTCCCAGGAATTTGGTCAGTGCCCAGCGGGTCTTTGCCCGGTTGCCGAGGAGTAGACCACCCAAGATGGAACCAACCGAAAGTGCGGCCAAGACAATGCCGGCAGAAAGTTTGTCGAGGACGGCCACGGCACCCACCTCGATGCCGCTGAAGCTGCCGACCATAAGAAGGCCGATGATTGCATTGCTAAGCACGACTTTATTTTTTAGCACCTTGCCCATTTTGCCGCTGGCCTTAGGGATTTTGAGCGTGCTGATTTCTTTATTTGAAACGAACCAGAGCGCGCCGAAAACCTGAATGATGGCCATCAAGATAACTACGAACCCAGTGCCATTTGACGCGGCCAGCAGCGCTGCCATAACCGGGCCAACCACCCAGATGAGTTCTTGTGCCGTGGCGTCGAGTGAGTAAACGGCGTTGAGGTGTTTTTTAGCCACCAGGGATGGGTAGAGGGTGCGAACCGCCGACTGAATCGGTGGGGAGGTTAGGCCAACGATAAGGGCCAGAAAGATAATTGCCGGCGGTGGTAAAAACCAGATTCCGATTGCAGCCATCGCGAGAGCCCCGATGATTGCGCTTGTCAGAATGACTCGCCTAACCCCTAATTTAGCTAGCGAGCGGCCGAGCAGTGGGCCAGAAACCGCAGCCCCGATGGTTTCAGCGCCAAGTGCGATTCCGGCGATGGCGTAGGAGTCATGCATTTGCTCGATGTGCATCACGAAGCCGAGTGTCATCATGCCAAATGGAAAGCGGGCGACGAGTTGGGAGGAGATGATCCTGACGAAACCAGGAGTGCTCCACAACGCCGAATAGCTACCCATAACTTGACAGCCTACCGGCTGCCTCCGACATCAAATCGTTGGTTGGGTGAACCTCTGGGGCTAAATCCAGCTTGGAATCCACATGTGAATCTGCCAGTACCAAAAAGGAATCCAGGTGCCTAGCCAGATTGGAAGAAAAAACAGAGAAACTCCGAAAGTCAGGGTGAGGGAACCGGCAATAATCGTTTGACCCATTGCACGTTTTGACTCGGGCAGTGAGTTCCAGAACACTTTTGTGGCATAAACGAGAGCCAAAATCATCCAAGGTAAAAAGGCAATTGAGTAGAAGCTGAAAACCGTGCGGTTCATGAAAAACAGCCAAGGAACGTAGCCGGCCAAAACGCCAATAAGAATTAGGCCAGCGAGTCGATCTTTTTTGAGAATCCACAGAGCGATTAAGGCGAGCAGGGCCAGAGTCGCTGAGATCCAGATAATTGGGTTTCCGAGTGAAGTGATTGCGCTCGAGCAGCCACCCGCGGTGACGCAGCCGTTTTGGCCCTCAGCCAGTGACTCATAAAAGAAGCTGGTTGGCCGAAGCCCAATAAGCCAGGTGAGCGCATTTGAAGAGTATGAGTGCGGCGTGCTGAGGCCGACGTGGAAGCCGTAAGCGCTCTGGTGATAGTGCCATAACGACTGGAGGCTGGTTGGTATAAATGACCAAAACCCAGTTGCCGCGTTGCCAGCGGTATCAGCCCAGGTTCGGTCATAACCGCCGCTAGTCACAAGCCAGCCAGTCCAACTGGCTAAGTAGGTGAGCAGTGCGATGGGCACCATCAGGGCAAATGCGATCGCTCCGTTGGCAACGATGCCCACCAGTGCCCAATGCTTTTGGCCAGCGTCTCGTCGCGCCAAAGCCTCGCTGATAACCACGTAGAGGCCGAAGGCCGCCAAGAAATAAAGGCCAGACCATTTCACCGATGTGGCTGCGCCCAGCGCGAGCCCGGCGGCCAGCAACCAGGGTCGCTGCCAAACCAGTTTGCTCAAATCCCGATTTTGAATATCTCGCAGCAAGAAATAAAAAGCCAGCAAAACGAAGAACATCAGCATGCTGTCAAGAAGGCCTGTTCGGCCCATCACAATTGCGGTTCCATCTATTGCCATCAGAAACCCTGCAACGACAGCCCAAAGCGTTGATTTGAGTAGCATCTTTGCGACCACCATGATGAGGCCAACCGATGCAATCGACAGAATCGCCACGGTAACTCTCCAGGAGAATGGGTTTTCAGGTCCGAAGAGCCACATTCCAAAACCAATGATCCATTTGCCCAGCGGCGGGTGCACCACATAGCTTGCTTCGTTCATGAATATGTTGGCATTGCCAGCTTCAAAGAGGGGGTTGGCATCCGCGGGCCAGGCTTTTTCCGAGCCGGTATTCCAAAGAGTCCAGGCATCTTTGACGTAGTAGGTCTCGTCGAAAACTAGCTTTTTAGGGTAGCCCAGGTTGAATAGCCGAAGCACTGAGGCAAGCAGAATTATGAGCCAGGGAGCTAAGCGCGCAAAAGAAACCCGCCCCCGGTCGTCACTCAACCATCTGTTCATCAAAGCAATCACGCCCTAATGCTAGACAATAGAGGGTGATCATTCTCGCTGCGACTCCCATCGGCAATCTGTCCGATGCTTCGCCACGCCTTATTGAGCATCTAAAAATCTCAAAATTTATCGCCGCCGAAGACACCCGTAGCCTGCTGAAACTTGCTAATAATTTGGGCGTCAAGCTAAACGCTCGACTATTCAGCCTGCACGAGCACAACGAGAGCGATCGAATCGCGCAGATTTTAGAGATTGCCGCCGAGGAAGATGTCTTGGTAGTCAGCGACGCAGGGATGCCCACAGTCAGCGACCCGGGCTTTCTATTGGTCAGAGCCGCTGTTGAGGCCGGCCTAGAAATCACCGTTATCCCGGGCCCATCTGCGGTTCTGAGCGCGCTCGCCGTATCGGGCCTGCCCACCGACCGATTTACCTTCGAGGGTTTCTTGCCGCGAAAGCAGGGGGAGAGGCGCAAAGCCTTTGAGTCACTCTCGCGTGAGGCTAGAACCATGGTCTTTTTTGAATCTCCGCACCGCATCCTTGAATCGCTGGAGGATGCCGCTCTCATTCTTGGTGAAACTCGGCTAGCCACGGTATCTCGAGAGTTGACGAAAAAGTTTGAGCACACCGAACGTGGCTCCCTGCCCCACCTCATCGAATGGGCTAAAACTGAGCCCAAAGGCGAGATGGTTTTGGTCATTGCCGGCGCCGAGGCAACGA
>JBEDKW010000134.1:0-4203 GCA_041171945.1 Actinomycetota bacterium | reverse complement strand
GTTGTTTCTGGATGGCCGCTCGTCGAGATAGACCGCTGGTGAGCGCCTCAATGTGCTTCAGTGCACCCCTGCCATCATCGAAGCCGATAGCATGAAGTCGATCTTCGGCCTGAGAGCTTGAAAGCTCCAAACTCTCATCGCCGAGTTTGGAAACAGCGCTGAGCAGCGGGCGGTAGAAGATTTTTTGGTGCAGCGCTCGCACTTCGAGCTTCACGGCCTCCCAGCGCTTCAGAAGTTCGTCGGCTGAGAGCTTTGTGTCTACCGATCTGGCCAATGCACGAATCTTGTTCATGCTGGTCGGCATCAAGTGAGTTCGGCGCATTTCAGACATTTGAATGCGGTGTTCGAGAAGCCTCAGAAAGCGGTAATGGTTTGCAAATTGAGTTGCCTCAGACCTACCAACGTAGCCAGCCGCGGCCAGCGCAGAGATTGCCGAGATTGTGTCCCGTTGCCTCACACTGTCATCGGAGCGCCCGTGCACCAGTTGCAGCAACTGCACAGTGAATTCAATGTCCCTGAGGCCACCAGGGCCCAATTTAATCTGTCGGTCAACTTCGTCAGCTGGGATGTATTCAGAAACACGCTCACGCATTTTTTGAACAGACTCTACAAAGTTTTCACGACTGGCCGAGGCCCAAACTTTAGGCGCCAATGCCGAGACATAAGACTCACCCAGTTCCATGTCGCCGGCGAGCGGTCGGGCCTTGAGAAGCGCTTGAAACTCCCAACTCTTAGCCCAGCGGTCATAGTAAGCAACGTGAGAGTCGAGGGTTCGCACCAAGGCGCCAGATTTACCCTCGGGACGCAAGTTTGGGTCAACCTGCCACAGCATTGGCTCTTGGCTAGTCCCGTCCATTGCCCGCATCATTCGGGTTGCCAACTTGGTAGCAACTTCCAACGCACGATGTGATTCGAGCGAATCGTGACCGCTCTCGGCAACGTAAATAACGTCTACGTCGCTGATGTAGTTGAGCTCCCGTGCACCACATTTACCCATTGCAATGACGGCGAGCCTCGAGTTAGTCACTTCATCGGGTGTGAACGCACCGTGATCGGAAGTGAACGTCAACTCAGCACGAGCAACGGCCAAACCCGCCTCAACTGCAGCGGCTGCGATATCTGCAAGGCCGGCAGCCACCACTGGCTGGGCAGCGATAACGTCGGGCTGCGAAAGATCGAATATGGCAATTGCCAATAGTTCTCGGCGATAGGCCACCCGAAGTTTGTTCCAGGTTGCCTGAAGGTCAAAGCCCGGCTTTAGAAGAGGTTCAACTGAAGCAACCAGATGCTTGACCAGCGATTCACGGTCAGGAATTTGAGTGGTGGCCTTCTCGAAGAGATCGAGCTGCTGCGGGTGCCTTCTTAGGAAATCCGTGAGGGCCGAAGAAGCACCGAGAACGCTACAGAGTCGCTTGGCCGAATCCGACTTCTTCAGCAGTGCTTTGATTCGATCTTTGTTCTCTGCCGCCAAAGACAACAAACCATTGAGCGCTTGATCAGGATCGGCTACTGACCCAAGTGCGGCCAGAGCAGACCTTCCTGAATCGCCTACGAGAGCGACTAACTCATCCAGTTTGCCGAGCGTAGATGAGAGATCTACAAAACCATACCTCGCGAGTTCAGTTAGGCCCTCGCTGCGGTCTGCATAAGACATCTAGCGACTACAGGGTTTCTAGGTTCTGCTTCAACTCAAACGGTGTGACCTGTGAACGATATTCGCTCCACTCGCGACGCTTATTGGCGAGAACGTAGTTGAACACCTCTTCACCCAGAACTTCGGCAGCAAACTCAGACTCTTCGAGCTTACGAATTGCGTGATCGAGGCTCTGCGGAAGTGGCTGGATGCCCATTGCGCGTCGCTCAGCGTCGCTCAACTCCCACACGTTGTCTTCAGTTTCCGCTTGAAGAGGGTATTCCTCTTCAATGCCCTTTAGGCCAGCCGAAAGAATCAAGGCATAGGCCAGGTATGGATTTGCCGCTGAGTCAATGGCGCGATACTCAACTCTTGAACTTTGGCCCTTGTCTGGCTTGTAAAGAGGGACACGAAGCAATGCTGAGCGGTTGTTGTGGCCCCAGCACACGAAGCTAGGCGCCTCGCCGCCACCCCACAGGCGCTTGTAAGAGTTCACGTATTGGTTAGTGACGGCAGTAATCTCTGGTGCGTGACGAAGAACGCCGGCGATGAAATGCTTCGCCGTTTTCGACAGGTGATATTGGCTGCCGGCTTCAAAGAAGGCGTTGTTGTCTCCCTCGAATAGCGACATGTGGGTGTGCATTCCGGAGCCAGGATGATTGGTGAACGGCTTTGGCATAAACGTTGCGTAAATGCCCTGTTCGATAGCCACCTCTTTGATGACGGTTCTAAAGGTCATGATGTTGTCGGCCATGGTTAGAGCGTCGGCATAACGAAGGTCAATCTCGTTTTGGCCAGGGCCGCCTTCGTGGTGGCTGAACTCAACAGAGATTCCAAGTTGCTCAAGCATTGTCACTGCGCGACGTCTAAAGTCGTGTCCCGTTCCGCCTGGAACGTTGTCGAAGTAACCAGCCTTGTCAACCGGAATTGGCTCGCCATTGGCATCCAGCTCGGTTGATTTGAGAAGGTAGAACTCAATTTCTGGGTGAATGTAGAACGAGAAACCGCGATCGGAAGCTTTAGCCAGGGCGCGACGCAATACATTGCGAGGGTCGGCAGCAGCGGGTGCGCCATCTGGGGTTTGGATGTCGCAGAACATGCGAGCGGCTGGGTCAATCTCGCCACGCCACGGCAGAATCTGAAAAGTGCTCGGGTCGGGCATCGCCAACATGTCAGCTTCGTAGCTTCTGGCAAGGCCTTCAATGGCCGAACCGTCAAAGCCAAGGCCCTCGGCGAAAGCGCCCTCAACTTCGGCTGGGGCGATAGCCACAGACTTCAAAGTGCCGGCCACATCGGTGAACCACAATCGGATGAATTTGACACCGCGTTCTTCAATACCATCGCGTATTCCTCTCTCTTGCCTCTACTAGGCTAATGGTTATGCCGAATGTTCGCTTAGCTATGGCGCAAACCAACCCAATTGTCGGAGACATTTCCGGCAACTTGCAGTTGTGCTTTGAAGCCGTCGAATCTGCTGCCCGACAGGGTGCCAACATTGTGGCGTTTGGCGAGATGTCGTTGACTGGCTACTCAATCGAAGACCTCGCCCTAGATTCAAGTTTTCTCGCCCAGTCAGAGCAAGCCGTTGATGCCCTCGCAAAGAGGCTTCTCGATGCCGGACACGGTCAAATTGCCGTGGTGGTAGGCCACGCTGCGAAGTCAAAGAACACTCCGATTGGCTCCTGGGCGATTGCTCAAAACTGCGCTTCGGTTTGCATGAATGGGCGGGTTACCGGGCGTTACGCCAAACACCACTTGCCTAATTATTCGGTGTTCGATGAATATCGAAACTTCATCCCCGGCAACGAGCTTCTCAGCTTTGAACACCTTGGCCTTCGTTTTTCTACGGTGATTTGCGAAGACATCTGGCAAAGCGGTGGGCCAGTCAGCGAGATAAAGGCAGCCAATACCGATGTCACCCTCGTTCTCAACGGTTCCCCCTTTGAAATAGACAAGGGTGACCGGCGCCTTGACCTAATCGTTGACCTGGCAAAAACCCAAAATACGGCAGTGGCTTACATCAACCTAGTTGGCGGCCAGGATGACCTCGTTTTTGACGGGGACAGCCTGATTGTTGACGCAAACGGCGCTCTCGTGGCCAGAGCTAAGCAGTTTGAAGCCGACCTAGTTTTTATCGACATTGAATCCAAGAACTCGCTCTCTGCTCTGCATGACCATCCTTTGAAAAAGAAGGACAACGACTGGCAGATCTGGAACGCTCTGGTTCTGGGCCTTCGTGACTACGTAGGTAAGAACGGTTTCTCATCGGTGATTTTGGGGCTCAGCGGTGGAATTGACTCTGCGGTTTGCGCATCAATCGCAGTAGACGCTCTCGGGTCTGACCGGGTCTTTGGCGTGGCCATGCCGAGTAGATATTCCTCAGCCCATTCGCTCTCTGACGCAGCAGATTCGGCAAAGCGACTCGCAATGAAGATTCGTACCGAACCGATTGATTCCATGGTTTCGGCATTTGAGCAACAACTCGGATTTGATGGCCTGTCAGCGGAAAATTTGCAGGCCAGGGTTCGTGGTGTCATCCTCATGGGGCTTAGCAACTCGGAGGGTCACCT
>JBEDKW010000133.1:0-3105 GCA_041171945.1 Actinomycetota bacterium | reverse complement strand
TTCTGCGGTAAATGGGGTAATTTAGATGAGTATTTCATTTTTGAAGGGGTTTGAAGCCATGACATCGAAGAATATGCAGCAATTTGGCGATCTAGACGAAGTAGACCACGAACTCGTTCGCCTGCTGATTGGCAACGCCCGCATGACCAATGCCGACTTAGCTTCTGCTGCTGGCATCGCCCAGTCCACTTGCATTACCCGGGTTCGCTCGCTGGTCTCCCGAGGTGTCATTGCAGGTTTCTCCGCGAACGTTGAGCCAGCCGCACTTGGTCTGGCCACCCAGGTTCTTATTTCGGTTACCCTTCGAGCGGGCGCAAGAGCGCACCTCTCCGATTTCATGACAGCCATGCAGAACCAGCCTGAGGTTGTTCAGGTCTTCTTCTTGGGTGGCTCTGAAGACTTCATGGTGCACCTAGCCGTGAAAGACTCCGATCAGGTTCGCGAGTTTGTGCTCGAGAACTTATCTAGCAACGCCACTGTGGCCAGCACCAGAACCAACATGGTCTTTGAGCACTTTCACAAGGGGCCGCTAGTTTAGGCCCAAGAATTTTGAGTGCTTATTGATTGCATCGATGAAGGCAGCCGGCGATTCTTCTTGAGGCAAGTGCCCGGTCTTGGCAATCACCTCGAGCTCGGCACTCGGCAACACACCAGCTAATTTAAGCGCTTCTGCCGTGGGCACTATGTTGTCGGCATCACCGGTTATCACCAGAGTGGCCTGTTTAATTTCATCCAGGCTCTCGCTCAAATTGGTGGCCTTGGGGGCCTTCACAAAATTCCAAAAGGCTCGCTCCCAGCCTTTTATCTCAAGCGGAGCTCGATACCCCGCATAGATCTCGGGGGTAATTTTCGATTCATCGAACCAACTTTGGCGAATCACCGAGTCACCCGAACTCGAGATTTGCCCAACTAGCAGCGGCCCGACCCTGTCGAGTTGAGGAATGTCGAGCACCCATCCGAGCCAACTCGGAACACCGCCGCTGGTGAAAATTGCTGGGTCTACCAAAATCAAAGAGCTGACTTTCTGAGGTTGGCGCCTAGCAAATTCTGCTGCGATCTGCCCTCCTGCAGAGTGGCCCACTAGGACAATCTTGCGGCCCTCGCCAAACTTGGCAATCAGCCCGTCGAGCAGTTGCATTTGGCCCTCGAGAGAGTAGGGGCTAACTGATGCCCATTCGGTTGGTCTCTCGGTGAACCCAAAGGCTGGGCGGTCATAAGAAACCACCTCTCCCAATTGCGAGAGATCCTCAGTGACTTCTCGCCAAGAAAAACTGCTTGCTCCGAACCCGTGTAGTAACAACAAGAGCGGCGCCTCACAATTGCAATCGCCGGAATATTTGGTGTTTTCGACATGAACATCAAGACCATCCAGCTCGACAAATTGCGCATTCGCACCGGCCGCTTCCGTGTAGGTCTTGGTGCCACTGCTTTCAACCGGAATCACCAGCGGAACCACAAGAGCGGCAACTACACCTGCTGCCAATGCCCAGGTGGCGAACCTTCTAAATCTCTTCATAAAAATCAGCCTAAGCAGTGGGCATGAAAAAACCACGGAGATGCGGGTTGGAATCATTCCGGAGGATTGCCAGGAGGTTTTCCAACCTCGAAAGGCAATCCCTTAAGCCGCATCTCCGCGGCACTTTTGAAACTATTCGATGCTCTCTGAGAAAGTCGATGGCTAGACCCGACTAAGACAAGTTAGTAGCCAGACACTCGGCACTTGGTCTCGACCCAGAGTGAAAACCTTTTAGCCCAGCCCCAAATGAAAGGATCGGCCATGCATCTAGCTACCCCAGAAGAGCATCGCAACGGTGCCCCCTATGAAGTTCTGATTCCAATGGATGGAATCGTGCTGCACGGTCTCTTGAATGTTCCTTTGGCTAGCAACTCGATTGTTGTTTTTGTTCATGGCAGCGGAAGCAGTCGATTTAGTCCTCGAAATTTGAAAGTTGCCGAGGACCTTTTTCGGCACGGTTTTGCGACCCTTCTTTTTGACTTGCTCACGGAAGGCGAAAACTCCGCCGACTCCGAAACTGCTGCCTACCGTTTTGACATCGACTTGTTGACCGAGAGGCTGATGGGCGCCATAACATGGCTGAGGTCACAGCCCACCACTGAAAAGTTGAAGGTGTGCCTCTTTGGTGCCAGCACCGGAGCTGCAGCGGCTCTGCGGGTTGCCGCGTTGCTGAAGACCGAAATCGCTGCGGTGGTAGCTAGAGGAGGTCGCCCAGATTTAGCCGGGCCGCAGGCCCTAGCCCAAGTTGTTTGCCCGACACTTCTTATCGTCGGCGGGCTCGATGACGAGGTAATTGCGTTAAATAAAAGTGCGAAAAGTTTTCTTGAGTCCTCGGCAGAATTGAAAATCGTTGAAGACGCCACACACCTTTTCGAAGAGCCAGGCAAACTCGAAGAGGTGGAGAGGCTTGCGCTGGATTGGTTCCAACGCAACTCTCAGTAAATTCGCAGGTTACATTTTGGCCAGCTCCGAATTCTGACCCCCACGGTCGCCTAAACTGGGGGCATTATGAGCGATTCTGCATACCTCTGGTTCGAAATCATTTCAATGGTTGTCCTTGTCGGCATCCTGCTGGCCGATGTGCTCATCATCTTCAAGCGCCCTCATATCCCGAGCGCCAAAGAATCCACCGCCTGGGTGGCTTTTTATGCAGTTCTTGCCATCATATTTGGCATCATTCTTTGGCAGCTATTTGGCGCAGATAAGGCAACTGAGTTTTACGCCGGCTGGCTCACCGAATACAGCCTGAGCATCGACAATCTCTTTGTCTTCGTGATCATCATGAGCCGGTTTTCAGTACCTAAGAAATACCAGCAAGAAGTGCTCATGGTCGGCGTTGTTCTGGCGCTCATCCTTCGTGGAATTTTCATTCTGGTTGGCGCGGCCCTCATCGAGTCGTTCAGCGCTGTGTTCTACATCTTCGGCGCCTTCCTGCTCTACACGGCCTACCACCAGGCCTTCCGCTCTGCCGAGTCAGATGAAGAGACCGAAAGCAAACTCATCGTCTGGTTGCGCAAGCGAATCACCGTCTCCAAAGACTTCGATGGCGCCAAGATTCGCACGTCAGTAGATGGCAAGAGAATGTTCAC
>JBEDKW010000132.1:0-3114 GCA_041171945.1 Actinomycetota bacterium | reverse complement strand
GTCATGACCGAGACCTTCTCGGTGGCATCGACCACAGCCAAGCCGATCCGGACCATTTACTGGAACCAGCGCGGATTCGATGCGCCGGCAGTGACCATCACCGACCCCAACATCATGGCGGTGAATCCGATCTACAATCTATTCGTGCCCAAGGCCGTGACCAACGAGGTGGTATCACCGGGTGATAGTCCGTCCGCTCCGCCGATTTATAGCACGCTGAAATTCACCAAGGTGGGCGCGACCGCCCAATTGAGCGCCTACAACGTGGAAGGAAGAATTTTCGTCGAATACCTCGGCAAGGCCCGGGTCGGCAACAACGTGTTCACCTACATCGGATCGGACATTGTGGAAATCGTCCGTCAGGCGGAGACCTCCTACACCGCGGTCAGCCTCGGCAAGGAGATCCTGCCGCATGACGGCAGTTCGGTTGAGCTCATCGCCTCGCCGGTCAACAGCGGGTCCACGACCGCTTACTACGCGGGTGTGACAAAAAGCGATGGCTCGATAAGTTACTATGCCGAGCGAGCCACCAGCAGCGCCAAATTCGGCGAAATAATCCGGGTCAAGAATCTTGTGAGCAATGATCGAATCGCCGATGTTGTGCTCGAGCCCAATCATTTTGCTGATGCGCGAAAGTTCGCGCTGCACGAATTCGCTGTTGATGTCGAACTTTTCACCGTTGGCCGGAGCGGTCAGCAGTATTGCCGCGGTGGCCTTTTCGTTTGGGTAGATGTGACCCGGCTTGTAATAGTTGAGGAAAGCCATGGTCTCTGCTGGCACCTTGGTGTGGTCAAGCGATTTGTGCAGGGCTTTTGGGTTTGAGGGCATGATCACCGAGTGAGTGACGGTGCTAGTCGGTAGCGGCTTATCCAAAACGGCGAAAACAGCAACTCCGGAGCAAGAAACCTTCTGACGGTTCTTTCGCTTTTTGCCTAAGAGTGCGTCAATAACCTGAGCGTCTGCAGCGCCAATCACGTAGTCGGCTGCATATTCTGCAGTTGTTGTCTTCACAAGGTTCTTCGATATCTTCGTCACCTGAGTGTCGGTCTCAATTTTGGCGCCGGCCTGGGTGGCAAGGCGAGCCAGCGCGAGAGTGATTTCATAGACTCCGCCGAGTGGCACCGATATGCCTTCACGCGCCATTACAGCGGGCATGGTGGCATAAAGGGCAAGGGTTCGCTCGGGCGCAATTCCGGCATTCAGTGTGTGAATCGAAATAACCTCTTTGAGGCCTTCCGGCATCCACTTGAGGCCGTTCAGATAGGCGCTGGTAGAAAGTTTGGTGCCGTAGTTCTTGACGATTGCGTTGACGGCGGGCAGCGTTGCGGCATCGAATGGGTCTGCGGTCAACAGCTTCACGATTTCTGGCCCGAGACCACCGTGTTCGGCATCAAATCGCTGCCAAGCTTGAAACCAAGGATGCCCCGGCTCGACCGGCAAGTTCACGATCTGGTCTTTAAAGAAGTACTTACCAACTTCTGGGAGTGGCTCAAGGGTGAGGTTAGCGATGTCTTTTGCTTTGCTAGTTCGCGCACCTTCGCCAAGGCGGTCGTAGCGCGCGAAAAGTTCATCGATGACACCTGGAAATGTGACTAGCGAAGGACCAGTGTCGATGCGCTGACCGGCAACCTCGATGCGCCTAGACTTGCCGCCAACCCATGAGTTTCGTTCTAGAACGGTTACATCGTGGCCTGCTTTGGCAAGCAAGCTTGCGGCCGTGAGGCCGCCAAGACCTGCGCCGATGATGACTATTTTCTTGCTCATGACTAAACCAGCTGCAAAACGTTTGCGGCCACAATTTGCACTCCAGCTACGGCGCCAACGATGTAGGGATAGGCAACGGAGTATTTATAGACGCGCTTGGCATTGGTTGGTGTGTTGTCTTTTTGAATTAGCCAAATTAGCCAGCCAGCATAGAGAGTATTCGCAATCGCTAAAGGTATGTTCACCAAGGCAAAGAGCACGCTCGACACCAGCCACCAAAAACCCACCCAAAGAAGAGACTTCTTAACGCCAAGATAAACAGCGGTGGTTTTGATATCGACAAAACTGTCTTCTTCGATGTCTTGAATTGCGTCGTAGGTATGCTTTGCAAGGCTCCAAGCCATCAGGGCAAAAACCGCCATCCAGAGCGGCTCTTCACCAAGTGCCAGCGGAACAAACGCTAGAGGAAACGCATAGTCGGCGTTGCTAATGGAATCGAGGAATGGTCGGCCTTTAAAGCGAGCTGGGGGAGCCGAGTAGAACAGGAAGGTAAGGCTGTAGGCCCAAATCCAAAGGTTTGCTTCTAGTGAATAGTTCAGCCCAAAGAAAATTAGGAAGGGAAGGTTAGTTGCAACTACGCCCCATGCAATCCAGGGAACCTCACGCGGGTGAATCTTGGCTCCGCCATAACCACCCTTGCGAATGTTGATGTTGTCGGTCTCTTGGTCAAAGATGTCGTTGATGCCGTAAATCAGAAGATTGAAGGGAAAAGTCACCCAAAGCAGTAGCCAGATGGCATCCCAGCTCCACAGGTCTCCCGTGAGCCAGACGGCCATCATTGTGGTTCCTATGGTGTTGATCCATAGAACTGGTCTTGAAATTGTTAGCAGTCTTTTGAGCACGACTTAACTCTAGTTGCGATGTCGTTGAGGCTTTCTCTCAGGTTCATCAAGTCGCTTTTGCAAAGGTCGCCAAAGGCATAGTTTATGAAGTGTCACGGGAGCGTGATGAGTGAGAACTCCTCATCAAGGGAGGCGAAAGCTTTCTGAGGACCTCTAGGTGTGAAATCCGAATCGGGCTCCCGTGGCTTCTTTTTGCCCGAGCCCTAGAAGGCTATTTCTTCGTTGCGTTATCGCGACGCTTGGCTGCGATGAGGCTTGCGGCCGCAGACACGACAATGGCGCCAACGATAACCAGCAAAGACGTGTTGGTTGAAATCTCGGGTGCCCATTCAATGTGCTTGCCTCCATTGATAAATGGCAACTCGTTCACGTGCATCGCGTGCGAAACCAACTTGACGCCAATGAAGGCCAGGATGAATGCGATTCCGTACTTGAGGTATTCGAGTTTGTCGAGCAGGCCGCCGAGCAAGAAGTAGAGCTGACGAAGACCCATCAGGGCAAAGATGTT
>JBEDKW010000131.1:0-3120 GCA_041171945.1 Actinomycetota bacterium | reverse complement strand
GTCATCAACCAAACCCAAGACCTCTGGGCAGACCTTGAAGAATTGGCCCGCTCACACAAGTTGCGCCAAACAAATGCGCTTGACCTAAATCTGTCGCTGCCTATCTATCGCTGGGCAACCGGAGCCAGACTAGACACCGTTTTAGACAGCGCAGACCTACTCGCAGGAGACTTCATTCGCTGGTCAAAGCAGATTATCGACACACTCGACCAAATTGGTCAGGCTGCCTCGCCGGAGCTTGCAGCCACGGCTAAGGATGCTGTCGATAAAGTCAAACGCGGAATTGTTGCCTACTCCTACTACGGCTAGCCCTCAGCTAGATTGAACCAACCACATTGAACCCGACCCTAGGCGAGTGACCGTGCAACCCAATCACCGACTGCACCAGCTCTCGAGATTTTGGCGTCTACCTACATCGATACTGGGTGGCCTAATATCGAGTATCGCTTTTCCGCGCGAGGGCATCTGGCCACTGATTTTTGTTTCCGTGATTTTGCTTTTAGTTTCAGTCCGAGGGCTCCGCTTTTGGTCGGCGACCTTCGTCGGGTTTGCGGGCGGCTTTGCTTTCTACGCAAGCCAAATCGAGTGGATGAGCCTATATCTTGGGCCGGTGCCATGGCTTGCCCTTTCCGTTCTTGAAGGCATAATCTTTGCCCTGGGAATGGGTCTAATCGCCATGATATGGACTTGGCTAAATCACCGAATTGCTGGACCTTTCAAGAGCCTAGCTATTGCCACGGCCATCGCCATCGCCTGGACTTCTCGCGAGTGGGTGTCCATCAATGTTCCCTATGGTGGGTTTCCTTGGTCTCGCCTGGCCCAGACGCAATCAACAAGTTTCTTAGCAGATTGGGTTTATGTCGGCGGTCTACCGCTCCTAAGCTTCATGATTGCCTTCATCGCAGCACTAGCCTTGGGGTTTCAAGTTTCAACACTCCGAAGCAATCTGATTTCCTCAGTCGCGATCGCGACAGCTCTCGCAATTCCAGCCTTGATTGTGGTGCCGTCAGCGGCCGAGTCCGGTAGTTATGTGGTTGCGGCAGTTCAGGGCAACGCAAACGCCGGGTTGTTTGCCAATACGGAACGTGGCTCAATATTGAAGAACCATATCGAAGCCAGCAAACTAATCGCCGACCAGCCTCTAGCCGATGAAATTGACATCGTAGTTTGGCCCGAAAACGCCTCCGACCTAAGCCCATTCAAGGATGTCGCCGCATCCACCACGATCCAAAACCTAGTCAATGACGAATTCAAAGTGCCATTGATTTTTGGCACCATTACCGAGCGCGGTGACAAGATTTTCAACAGTTCAATCCTCTGGGAGCCGGGCATCGGACCGACCGATTGGTACGACAAAAAACGACCGGTTCCATTTGCAGAATATGTTCCGGATCGAGATTTTTGGTATCAATTCGCCCCTGATTTAATTGGCCTGATTTCGCGTGGCTACTCCTTCGGAGATCGCGATGGAATCTTTGAGGTCAACGGAACCAAATTGGGCGCCCTGATTTGCTTTGAAATTGCAATCGACGATATCGGCAGAAATCTTGTTGGAGACGGTGCGGAACTTATTTTGTCGCAGACCAACAATGCCGATTTCGGCCAAAGTGATGAAACCTTTCAACAGGCCGCTCTGGCTCGCCTGCGAGCCATTGAAACAGGAAGATCAATAGTCAATATTTCCACTGTCGGAGTTTCATCAATCTATGGAGCCGATGGAGAAATTTTGGCTTCGCTGCCAACTTTTGAGCCTGGAGTGATGGTCACGGAGGTACCGCTACGAACCTCAACTACGCCAGCGATGACAATTGGGCCTATCTTCGACTTAGTTAACAATGCTCTCGCTGCTGTGCTTGGTGCACTCGCTATTGCCTATCGAGCAAGAAGAAAAGCGCGAGACCACAATGACACCTCTCAAGAGGCGAGCCTATGAAAACTCTCGTAATTATGCCCACCTACAACGAGGCGGCAAGCCTTGAGGCCAGTGTTTTAGCTGTTTTGAAGCACGCCCCAGAGGTAGATGTTTTAGTAGTCGACGATGGTAGCCCAGATGGCACCGGCTTGTTGGCAGATGCGCTGGCTAGCGGCAATGCCCGGATTAGTGTGCTTCATAGAAGCGAGAAGTTGGGACTTGGGGCGGCATATTTGGCCGGATTCAACTGGGGTTTTGAAAGAGGTTATTCGACCCTGGTCGAGATGGACGCCGATGGCAGTCACCGAGCCGAAGATTTGCCAAAGTTATTAGCCAGAGCCCCAGAGGCCGAGCTGGTGATTGGATCACGCTGGGTCGATGGGGGAGCGGTGGTGAATTGGCCCTGGTATCGAAAGGCTATTTCTAAGGGCGGCACGCGCTACGCGGATTTAATGCTCGGTAGCAAAATCAAAGACATGACCGCAGGTTTTCGAGCCTACGATGCTGAGTTTTTGAAGACACTCGATTTAGGTGGAGTGGCAGCCAGGGGATACGCGTTTCAGGTCGAGATGGCTTGGCGAACTCAGCGGGCCGGAGGCCGGGTAATTGAGGTGCCGATTGTGTTTGTTGAACGTGTTGAAGGTGTTTCAAAAATGACAACAGCCATAGTGCTCGAGGCATTATGGCTGGTCACAAAGTGGGGTTTGAGCCGACTTCTATAGGTCTGCTTGGCCTCCGGCACGGCGTGCGCGGATGTAGTCGAGACGCTCTTGAAGAATCTCTTCCAACTCTTCACGGGTGCGACGCTCGAGAAGCATCTCCCAATGTGAGCGCGGAGTCTTGTCGTCTGAGGCGTCGAGGGTAATTCGCTTGCCGTCTTCTAGCAAGGTTCCAAGTGACGGGCAGCTCTTGCACTGCCAAGTCTGCGGAATGTCGGCCTCTGCCGAAAATACGATCTCTGAAACGTGATCGTTCTTGCACTGGAAAGAGTGAGTCACGCGTGGAGAATAATTAACTCCGCGTTCGCTCTCAAGACTCTGGGTGCCTAAGCGCATTCCGCGCATTGTCTGCTGTGCCATGAATTTCCTCCTGTTGTGCCTGCCCTTTTGGGGCTACGTCGAAGGTCAACTCGTCGCGAAGGTTCAATCATCCCGCAATGAGGCACTTAACAGCAAACTCACAGCCTATTTTCGAAGCAACTTCAAAGC
>JBEDKW010000130.1:0-4516 GCA_041171945.1 Actinomycetota bacterium | reverse complement strand
GCCGATTTAGCCGGCCCTCGGGGGTTAGAATATAGGCATGACGACCTTAAGCGCCCCAGTCATCAACCGCCCAAGTGCAACAGCTGTTGGCACCATAGTTTGGCTTGGCAGCGAGGTGATGTTTTTTGCCGCCCTTTTCGCGATGTACTTCAGCCTTCGAGCTAATTCGCCAGAGATTTGGGCCAGCGACACCGCAATTTTGAACGTGCCGTTCGCACTAGTGAACACGCTAATTCTTGTGGCCTCCTCTTTCACCGCTCAGTTCGGTGTTTTTGCCGCCGAGCGCCTACAGCCTCGCGCAACCGGCCTCTCCCCTGTCAAGTGGGGTGTCGTCGAGTGGTTCGGTCTCAGCTACCTACTCGGTGCAATTTTCGTTTCTGGTCAGGTGTGGGAGTACGCAACACTCATCTCAGAGGGCATCTCACTGAGTTCAAACTCTTATGGCAGCGCTTTTTACATCACCACTGGTTTCCACGCTCTTCACGTGACCGGAGGTCTAATCGCCTTCCTGATCGTGATCGGAAGAACATTCGCCGCCAAGAAGTATGGCCACTACGAAGCCACTAGCGCGATTGTGGTCTCTTACTACTGGCACTTCGTCGATGTTGTTTGGATCGGCCTATTCCTAATCGTTTACGTACTCAAATAGAAGCTCTGGAGATAAAAGCAGAATGGCATTCATGAAGCGCAAAGCAAGCGGATCTCGTCGCAGCCCCTTCGCCGCCGTACTAGTTATGGCAGCCGGATTGGCTCTAACCGGCGGTGGCTATGCCGCGGCTACAGCAGCTGTTGAAAGCACCACCTCGCCAGTAACTTCCGCAGCACAGCTAGAAGATGGCCGCAAGCTTTTCCTAGCAAACTGCGCTAGCTGCCACGGTTCAAACGCCGAAGGCACCGCAAACGCTCCGACACTCATCGGTGTTGGCGCAGCCTCAGTTGACTTTCAGGTGGCCACCGGCCGCATGCCTGGCCAGGCCTCTGGTCCGCAGCTAGTCAAGAAGCCAGTTCAGTTCACCGAAGAGCAGACCGCAGCTATGGCTGCCTACGTTGCCTCTTTGGCACCTGGCCCAGCAATCCCTACCGCCGCAATGCTCGAAGCAAACGGCGACAGCACTCGCGGTGGCGAGCTATTCCGCATCAACTGCGCAATGTGCCACAACGCTGTCGGTGCTGGTGGAGCACTTACCGAGGGCAAGTTCGCACCTGCACTCAAGGGCGTAACTTCACAGCACATCTACGAGGCAATGGTTACTGGCCCACAGAACATGCCGGTTTTCAATGATGCCAACCTCACCCCCCAAGACAAAAAAGACATCATCACTTTCTTGAAGTACGTAGAAAATAACCCTTCGGCTGGTGGCTATGAGCTTGCAAACCTCGGACCAGTTGTTGAGGGATTATTTGCTTGGGTTTTTGTATTGGGCTTAATCATCGCCATTACGATCTGGCTCGCAGCCAAATCCAACTAGTTTCAACTTCGGAGTAAAAATTTCAAATAAGTTTTCAAACGAGTTTTCATACAAGGGAGCAACAAAGTGAGCGACAAAAAAGGTCTAGCCGCAGCGGGTTCGCCAGAGCCTGAATACGACTACAACGCTGGCCTCGCGGTAATCAGTGCTGACAAGATGCCGAACCCAGGCATCGAGCCACACCGTGTTCGCATGACCGACAAGAGCCCTAAGCACGAGAAGGCTGCCGCCAGACAGGTCTCCATTCTGTTCTTCGCGTCAGTGTTCGGCAGTGCATTCTCAATCTGGGCTTACTTTGCTTTCCCACTTACCGAAGACCTGACCACGGTTCGAAGCAACACTTTGTGGCTCGGCCTAGGCATCACACTTGGTCTAATGGGTCTTGGCATCGGTGCTGTGCACTGGGCAAAAACTCTAATGCCAGACGCCGAAGTCTCTGAGGCTCGTCACATCACCCGTGGTTCTGACGAAGTTCGAGCTCGTGCGCTTGAGATCATCAAACTGGCCGATGGCGAGTCTGGTTTCAGCCGTCGCAAACTAATCCGTCGCTCTCTTTATGGAGCGCTGGCTTTCTTCCCGCTTCCAGCAATCATGCTATTCGGCGACCTAGGCCCGAACCCTGGCGATTCTCTTCGTCACACCATGTGGAAAAAGGGCACTCGCCTCACCAAGGACCCAACCGGAACCCCAATCAAGGCGTCTGACGTCACCATCGGATCGGTTTTCCACGTCATCCCTGAAGGTCTAAACGAACTTGAGCACCACAAGCTTGAAGAGAAGGCAAAAGCCGCCGTTCTTCTAGTTCGTCTCGAGCCTTCTGACCTCAACGAAGCCGAAGACCGCAAGAGCTGGTCTTATGACGGCATCGTTGCCTACAGCAAGATTTGCACCCACGTCGGCTGCCCTGTTGCTCTTTACGAGCAGCACACCCACAGCTTGCTTTGCCCATGTCACCAGTCAACATTCGATGTGACTAATGCCTGCAAAGTGACCTTTGGTCCTGCTACTCGCCCACTGCCACAGCTGCCAATCGCAGTTGACTCAGAGGGCTACCTGATTGCACAGAGTGACTTTACCGAGCCTGTTGGCCCTAGTTTCTGGGAGCGTTAAGAATGACCACAACCACAAATGCACCTGCCACCGCACCGAAGAAGGCAGGCTTCCTAGCCGGAACTGCTAACTACCTAGATGAGCGTGTGGGTGCCGGCGGCATCCTCAAAGAGTTCGGCCGCAAGGTATTTCCTGACCACTGGTCATTCATGCTTGGTGAGGTTGCCCTCTACAGCTTTGTAGTTCTGCTCCTCTCAGGAACCTTCCTGACTTTCTTCTTCCAGCCTTCGATGGTTCCGGTCATCTACGACGGCGTCTACGGCCCGCTCAAGGGTTCTGAGATGTCAATTGCTTACGCCTCTACCCTCGACATCTCATTCGAGGTTCGTGGTGGCATGCTTATGCGCCAAGTTCACCACTGGTCAGCTTTGCTATTCGTAGCAGCTGCCGGCCTTCACATGCTTCGCGTGTTCTTCACCGGTGCATTCCGCAAGCCTCGTGAAATCAACTGGGTTGTCGGCTTCGTGCTGTTCGTGCTCGGCATGGCTGGTGGCTTCACCGGTTACTCACTCGGCATGGCTGGTGGCTTCACCGGTTACTCACTTCCTGATGACCTTCTTTCGGGCAACGGTCTTCGCATCATCGATGGAATGATCAAGGGTCTACCGGTAATCGGTGCCTACGGTTCATCACTTCTATTCGGTGGCGAGTTCCCTGGCGAAACCATCATTGCTCGCCTCTACGGCTTGCACATTCTGTTGGTACCAGCCTTGATCTTGATCTTCATCGTTATCCACTTGTTCCAGGTAGTCATTCACAAGCACACCCACTACTCAGGCCCAGGTCGCACCGATGAGAACGTTGTTGGTTACCCACTAATGCCGGTTTACGTTGCAAAGGCTGGCGGTTTCTTCTTCATCGTCTTCGGCGCAATCATGCTGATTGCTGCAACCTTCACCATCAACCCGGTATGGAACTTCGGTGCCTACGACCCATCTCCGGTTTCAGCTGGAACCCAGCCTGACTGGTACATCGGCTTCCTAGATGGCGCTTTGCGATTGGCTCCAACCAACCTTGAAGTCACTGCTGGTGGCGTCACTTGGTCATGGAACATCTTGTTGCCAATGATCGTCGGTATGGGATTCCTCGTAGTTGTAGCTGTGTACCCGTTCCTAGAAGCATGGGTAACCGGAGACAAGCGTGAGCACCACGTACTTGACCGTCCACGAAACGCTCCTACTCGCACCGCTATTGGCGCAGCCGGAGTTACTTTCTACGCGGTTCTATGGGCCGGTGCTGCCACCGACTTGATCGCAACTAACTTCAGGATGTCACTAAACCAGGTTCTAACCTCGATGCAGATTCTTCTCATCGTGGCACCGATCCTGGCCTATGTGATCACCAAGCGTGCATGTCTATCGCTACAGCGTAAAGACCGTGAAATCGCTCTACACGGCCGCGAAACTGGCCGACTAGTTCGACTGCCGCACGGTGAATACATCGAAGTGCACGAGCCACTAGACAAGTACGCACAGTGGACCTTGGTCGACTTCAAGGACTACGCGCCGACAATGGCTCGCCCGAACGCTCAGGGCAAGATCACGATCAGTGCAAGAATCCGCGCAGTTCTATCACGCGTTTACTTCGAAGACCGCATCGCGCCAGTGACACCTTCAGAGATTGCTGCCCAGCACCACGATCACGCACCAGAGGTCGAGCAGAAGCCGAAGAAGGCTGTAACAGCTAAGAAGCCTGCAGCCAAGAAGGTCGCAGCTAAGAAGTAATCAATCTGTTCTTGAAAGCCGGCATCCAGAAATGGGTGCCGGTTTTCTTTTAACCGAAATCCTCTTCATCTCTCCCCTCTCCCATTCGGCACATTGCAGTTGGCTGAGCTCACGTCGGGTGTGCGGTTGCACAGTGGCTTCTTTGGTGCGGTTGCGTCAGATGCCTGCGGGCCGTGCTTTTGCTCGAGGCACGGCTAGCTGAGACCTAGTTAG
>JBEDKW010000129.1:2207-8244 GCA_041171945.1 Actinomycetota bacterium | reverse complement strand
GTTCTAGCGGATTCGGTGGTAGCGACCACAATCATCGGCTTGTCGTCAATTGTTGCAATTAGCGCTGCTACTGCACTCTGAGAAACAAACCGGTCTCGAAGCTGAACGGCTAGAGATCGCAGGTCGTCAACTGAGGAAAGGGCGCCAAGGTTGCTTGACACCAAGACTGTGGAACCAACTTGAGTTGCCCGCTCGGCAAGCTTTGGAATCATTGTGGAGAGCTCAGCGCTCTGAAGGGAGGCAAGCTTTCGCTGCGCCGCCTTTAGCTCTTCAGCCATTGACTGAAGTTTCTCTTCGAGTTGTTCCTTCGGGGTCTTCATGTTCTCGACGATTCGGGCAACCATGGCTCGCTCGAGTGAGAGCGCCCTGAATGCCTCAATGCCAACGAAAGCCTCGAGTCTGCGTGAACCCGAGCCAACTGATGCCTCGCCGATTATCGAGACCAAACCGATTTGGGAGCTTCTCGAAACGTGGGTGCCACCACAGAGTTCGCGTGACCAAGGGCCACCAATCTGCACAACTCGCACGCTCTCGTCATAGGTCTCGCCAAAGAGCGCGACTGCACCGAACGCTCTTGCATCCGGCAGTGACATGTGGTGCGCGCTAACTGCTAGGTCGGCGCGAATAGCCAAGTTCGAGACCTCTTCGAGTTCAGACTTGGTTTCGTTCGATAGGGCCTGGGTCCAAGCGAAGTCGAGTCGTAGGTATCCCGGCTTGTTATAGGAACCACTCTGAAGCGCTGAGGGTCCGAGAACCTCTCGAAGTGCTGCGTGAACAACGTGAGTCGCCGAGTGGGCCTGGCAGGCGCCCAAACGCCACTGTGCGTCAACCGAGGTGGTGGCGTTAGCTCCAACGGAGACTTCGCCACTTCGGACAAGAACCTTGTGGCTAATTAGGCCCTTGACCGGTTTTTGGACGTCTAGAACCTCAAGTTCAAAACCGTTTCCGGTGATGAAGCCAGAGTCGGAGTCTTGGCCGCCAGATTCTGCGTAGAAAGAAGTTTCATCGAGAATAATCTCGGCAAGTTGGCCCTGCTGAGCCTTGGCTGCGTCTTTTCCTTCGAGGATCAGGCCGAGAACCTTGGCTTCGGTCTGCAATTCTTCGTAGCCGGTGAACTTGGTGACGCCCTTAGCGCGAAATGCGGAGTAAACAGTGAGGTCGGTTCCGCCGAGTTTTTTCTCTCGAGCGTCGGCCTTGGCTCGGTCGCGCTGTTCGGCCATAAGTGCTTTGAAACCATCGCGGTCAACCGTGAGCCCGTTTTCTTCGGCCACTTCAAGAGTTAGATCGATTGGAAAACCGTAGGTGTCATGCAGCAAGAACGCTGCGTCGCCCATCAGAGTCTTTGAACCAGAGGCCTTCACGTCGTTGAGCGCCTGGTCAAGAAAAACCGTGCCGGCAACGAGAGTTCTCAAGAACGCTTCTTCTTCGGCAATAGCCGTGGTCAAAATTCTCTTGAAGTCAGTTTCGAGTTCAGGGTAAGACGCTTTCATGGCGTCTTTCGAAGCGGTGAAAAGTGTGGTGAAGGTCGGCTCTTCAACACCGAGCAAACGCATTGATCTCACCGAACGGCGAAGTAGTCTGCGAAGCACATAGCCTCTACCGTCGTTGGCGGGGGTTACGCCATCACCGATAAGCATCAATGCCGAACGGATGTGGTCTGCGACGACACGCATCCGAACGTCGTCCTCAACTGAGGCTCCGTAGGTTCTTCCCGAAAGCTTTGCGGCAAGGTCTAGAACCGGTCGAACCTGGTCGATTTCATAGAGGTTTTCCACGCCCTGCATCAAGAATGCAACGCGCTCCAGGCCCATCCCGGTGTCGATGTTTTTCTTTGGCAGTTCACCAAGAATTTCGAAGTTGTCTTTGCCAGTTCCTTGACCGCGCTCGAACTGCATGAACACTAGGTTCCAGATCTCGATGTAGCGATCTTCGTCGGCCTCTGGGCCACCCTCGCGCCCGTATGCAGGTCCGCGGTCGTAGTAAATCTCAGAGCAAGGACCGGCAGGCCCAGGTTGACCGGTTGACCAGTAGTTGTCGGCCATTCCGCGTCGCTGAATTCGCTCTAGAGGAATGTCAGCAATCTCGCGCCAAAGTGCAATTGACTCATCGTCATCTTGGAAAACAGTGACCCAAAGGAGCTGAGGGTCGAGGCCCAACTTTCCATCTTCTTTGGATCCGGTTAGAAACTCCCAAGCGTATGAAATTGCTTCGCGCTTGAAGTAATCACCGAACGAAAAGTTTCCGTTCATCTGGAAGAAGGTGCCGTGCCGAGTGGTCTTTCCGACCTCTTCGATGTCGAGGGTGCGAACGCACTTCTGAACACTGGTGGCACGCGCGTATGGTGCAGGAACTAATCCAGACATATAAGGAATGAAAGGAACCATTCCGGCAACGGTGAAAAGAAGAGAAGGGTCTTCGCTAATAAGCGAGGCAGAGGGAACAACGGTGTGTCCCTTGCTCGCAAAAAAATCAAGCCAACGTTGGCGAATTTCTGCGGTCAGCATTTAGTTGGCGTTTGGCTTGCTTGAAGGCTTGGTTGCAGGTGCACGCTTAGCTGGCGCTTTGCGAACTGAAACCGGCTTTTTTACTGCGGCGCCGGTCGTAGCCTTTTTGGCTTCGTTTAGTTCTGTAGAGCGCTCGAGGAATCCCTCGTTTAGCGCATCGCCCAACTCGCGAACGCGCTTAGTTAGGTCGTTGTACAGGGCTGCTGCTTTTGGGTCTTCTTGAATTCTCTTAGACGCTGCCATGCCGGCAGCTACACCAACGATGAGCCAAAAAAGTTTCTTCATGATGATCCCTACTTCTTTTTTCCGAGCAGCGTTGTGCGCAAGCCCTTGGTTAGGCCAGCTAGCTTCACTAGCGGAGGCTGAGAAGACTGCAACGAGAGAACTGATGTTTGTTGAAACCTCAGCCACGTTATCGGTGATGACGTCAATTTTTTCTCACTGCTTGTTGGTGGCAGTTACGGTTCCGGTCAGTTCTGTGAGCAGTGGAGACAGGCTCTCGTTGAGATCGCGAATCGAAATTCGCGTCTCGTCAAGAACTCGTCCCAACTTCAGAAGTGGCACGGCAATGAATACCACCAGAAGAACGAATCCTCCGGCCGCAATGATTGCTGCAATGTCTCCACCGCTCATCAGAACTCCTAAACCGTTGTTGTTGCTTATCGAGCTGCGTAGTACTCGACGACGAGCTGAACTTCACAGGTCACAGGAACTTCGGCGCGCTTTGGGCGACGAACAAGTGTGGTGTGAAGGCGGTCAAGCTGTACGTCAAGGTAGCCAGGAACCGGAGGCAATACGTCGACGTGGCCGCCGGCTGCTGCAATCTGGAATGGCTCGGTCTTTTCGCTCTTCTCGTGCACGTGCACAAGCATTCCTGGCTTTACGCGGAATGAAGGACGGTCGACGCGCTCTCCGTTGACCAGGATGTGACGGTGTACAACCATCTGACGAGCCTGAGCAATGGTGCGGGCGATGCCTGAACGAAGGATGACAGCGTCAAGACGCATCTCGAGAAGCTCGACTAGGTTTTCACCGGTCAAGCCCTCAGCGCGCTTTGCCTCCTGGAAGGTCTTCTTTAGCTGTGCCTCACGGATGCCGTATTGGGCGCGTAGACGCTGCTTCTCGCGAAGACGAACGGCGTAGTCGCTGTCTGCCTTGCGCTTGGTGCGGCCGTGCTCACCTGGTGCGTATGGACGCTTCTCCAGGTACTTAGCTGCTTTAGGGGTTAGGGCAATGCCCAATGCACGCGATAGGCGTGTTTTGCTGCGGGTACGCGTTGTCTTCGACACGTGTTCCTTTCAAATGGATCGTAATGATCGCTATAGCGGTAAATGTTCACAAAGTAGATCGAGGTCGATCACTTTTGCCACGGACCGTCTGGCTATTGGACAGTCGCACCTTATTGAGTACTCGCACAGCCGCGATTGAGCACTCTAGTCGGCAACCTCTAAAGCCTAACAGCAATCCACGCCTGCGCCAAGGCTAGTGAGCAGGCTATTTTTTGAAAGACCGGATGATTGAACGTAGTTTTGGCCACCGGTCGGCGAGCTCTCTTTCGGCACCGATTTCCTTCGGCACGTAGTAGCGCCGGTCAGCAAGTTTTTCGTCTAGATACCGCTGCTCGAGCACTGATCTCGCATCGTCGTGCGGATAGAGGTAGCCAATTCCTGCTCCCCTAGCTTTTGCTCCCGTGTAGTTGGAACTCTTGAGTGGGTCTGGAACCGCGCCGAAGTTACCGGCGCGAACGTCATCCAAGGCCGCATTGATGGCGTTATATGCCGAGTTGGACTTTGGTGCGAGAGCTAAATAAATCGTTGCCTCGGCCAAAGGAATGCGCCCCTCGGGCATGCCAATCATGGAGACAGTTTCTGCCGCCGCAACGGCAATACCGAGGGCGGAAGGGTCGGCTAGTCCGATGTCTTCGGCCGCCAGAATCATCAGTCGCCTGGCAATGAACCTGGGGTCCTCGCCTGCTTCAATCATTCGAGCGAGATAGTGAATGGCAGCATCTGCGTCAGACCCACGCACCGATTTTATGAACGCGCTAATGACGTCGTAGTGCTGGTCGCCATCGCGGTCGTAGCGAACCAATGCGCGATCCATCGAGGTAGCAACATCATCGAGTGAAATACCCGGCTTCTTCTTGCCTTTGATTGGACGAGCCTCACTCGACATCGCTGCGGCCTCAAGAATTGTCAGGGCCCGCCTTGCGTCTCCCCCGGCCAGTCGCACAATCTGTTCGAGAACTTTTGGGTCTTCTACCGAACTGTTGGGTAATCCGCGCGGGTCGATTAGTGCCCGTCGGATGACTTCTTCGATGTCGCTGTCGCCGAGGGGGTTCAGGTTAAGAACCAGTGATCTGGATAGCAGCGGCGAAATCACCGAAAATGACGGGTTCTCGGTAGTTGCCGCAATAAGAACGACAATTCCACCTTCAACCCCCGGAAGGAGTGCGTCTTGCTGAGCCTTTGAGAATCGGTGAATTTCATCAAGAAACAACAAGGTGCTCAGCCCGTAGAGGTCGCGATCGTTTCGAGCTCGCTCCATGACCTCACGAACGTCTTTGACGCCTGCCGTTATAGCGCTGAGTTCGACGAAACGGCGACCACTGGTTCTTGCTACGACCTGAGCCAAAGTTGTTTTTCCGGTGCCTGGCGGGCCACAGAGAATGACCGAAACCGAGGATGCCTTTGTGGCTTCTTCGGCTTTAGTGGCTAGCGAACGCAGTGGTGATCCTGGTTTTAGAAGGTGCGCTTGGCCAACCACTTCGTCAATGTTCGTCGGGCGCATCCGGGCTGCAAGCGGCATTGCGCCGGCAATAACACTCGGTTGTCCAGTCATAGTCTCAGGCTAACCGACTGTAATCCCATTGATTGCGATTTATCCACGTAAAATTGCCGAAGACCCGAACGCGTACCGGAGGAACCCATGCCATCCAAGAAAAAGCAGCAAAACATCTATAGCTCAGCTAATTCTCGCCTTGCCGAGTTTGAAGCCAACCAAAAAGTTGGAGCCTTCAAAGCAGCGCGAGCAAAACTGGATAACCGCACTTCTCTTGTCGTGGCTATCGCCGCAGTGGCTATCGTCATCGTTTCTCAAGTTGTCTATTTTGGGATCGGCCCTGGCTATGTTTCGCCTGCTGACAGTGCAGCCCCGTCAGGGTCTCCATCGGCTTCGGCTGAGGCTAGCAACTCGCCACTCGTTCCTCCGATCTCGATTGCCGAAAATCGCTCCTGGACTGGCTCGATCGAGGTTAGCGGAAAACCTCTTGAAATCTCTCTGGATGGCGCAGCCGCTCCACAGGCAGTTGCAAACTTCATTGCGCTTGCCAAGAACGGTTTCTACAAAGACATTTCATGCCACCGCATCACAAACGGCGGATTCTTTGTTCTTCAGTGTGGCGACCCGAACGGTGATGGAACCGGCGGACCAGGCTACAACTGGGGTCCAATCGAGAATGCTCCAGCAGACAACGTCTATGCAAAGGGCACCATTGCGATGGCTCGTGCCGGTGGAGATGCGAACAGCAATGG
>JBEDKW010000129.1:0-2192 GCA_041171945.1 Actinomycetota bacterium | reverse complement strand
TATCGTTTATGAGGACACCTCAATCCCCGCTGACTCTGCTGGAGGTTACAGCGTTTTTGGTCAAGTCACATCTGGGCTTGAAAACCTCGCAGAGGTTATCGCTGGCGGAGTTGCTGGTGGCGGAACCGATGGCAAGCCGGCAGTGGAAACTAAGCTCGGCGCTATCACCGTAAAATAACTAAGTAATACATCCGCCTAACTACAGGAGTCAACATGCCTGCTACTCAAATCTCTTTCGGTCGCGTCGACGACGCAAATAACGTTTTCGTAATCGAAGGCGGAGTTGAAAGGCAAGTTGGCCAGTATCCTGGCGTTCCAGCTGCTGACGCTCTTGCATACTTCGAACGAAAGTTTGCAGATTTAGAGGCACAGGTTCGAATTCTTGAACAGCGTGTTGCCAAGAAACTCGAGGCTGGCAGCCTCCGAAAAGTTGCGCAGAAGCTTGTTGCAGATCTCAAGGAGCCATCGGCTGTTGGCGACATCGCCGACCTCCGTCGTCGCGTTGCGAACCTAGACCCAAAGATTGCCGCTCTAACCGCCGAGAAGACCGAGGCTAACAAAGAGCACATCGTTGAGGCCCTGGCTAAGCGCACCGAGATTGTGGTTGCCGCTGAGGCGATCGCAAACCAGGATGCCACCAAGACTCAGTGGAAGAACTCTGGCGTTGAGATGACCAAGCTGTTTGAACAGTGGCAGCTCATCCAGAAGTCTGGTGCGAAGGTTCCAAAGTCTGACGCAGATTCACTCTGGAAGCGTTTCTCTGCTTCCCGCACGAAGTTTGAGACAGCCAAGCGTCACTACTTCGCGAGCCTAGATGCAACTTCAAAGGTTGCCAAGGCAAAGAAGAACGATATCGTTGCGCAGGCTGAGGCACTTGTTGCGAAGGGCGCAGACGCCGCCGCCGACTACCGCAAACTCTTGGACGCTTGGAAGACCTCGGGTCGCACCCAAGGCAAAGCCGACGACTTGCTTTGGGCCCGCTTCAAGGCTGCCGGTGACGCAATCTATGGTGCAAAAGCTGAGTCTGATGCTATTGAAAACGTTGAGTATGCGGCCAACCTAGTTGCGAAGCTCGAGATTATTGAAGATGCAGAAAAGATTGATGCCACCAAAGACTTGGCAGAGGCTAAGAAGCAGCTTGCTGCAGTTCAGAGTCGCTGGGAAAAGGCCGGTCGCGTTCCAAAAGAGAAACTCCGCGAGACCGAAGACAAAATCCGTGCTGTCGAAGCCAAGGTTCGTAAGGCTGAAGAAGAGCACTGGAGAAAGTCTGACCCAGCCGCCAAGGCGCGTTCAAACGATGTAATCACCCAGCTTGAAGAAAGCATTGCCAAGTTGGAAGCTCAATTGGCCGCCGCTAAGGCATCTAAGGACCAAAAGAAGACCGAAGTAGCCACTGAAGCGCTAAAGGCGCGTCAGGCTTGGCTAGAGGTTGTGAAGGCCGCTTCCTAAGAGTCTTTGTAAAAAACCCCTCCCATTCGGGAGGGGTTTTTTATTGTTAAGACTAGGTATTGCTCACTCGATAGACGTCATAGACCGCTTCGATGCGACGAACCGCATTCAGCAGGTGCTCGAGCAAAGCGGCATCGCCCATTTCGAACACGAACCTGCTGAGAGCCACCCGGTCGCTGCGGGTGGAAACCGAGGCAGAAAGAATGTTCACGTGGTGCTCAGAAAGAACACGTGTCACGTCGGATAGCAGCCCCGATCTATCTAGGGCTTCGATTTGGATTTGAACAAGGAACAAACTCTTACTAGTCGGCGCCCAACTAACTTCCATTAGTCGCTCAGGTTCAAGACGAAGTTGCTCAACATTCTTACAGTCGATGCGGTGCACACTGACGCCTGTGCCTCGGGTCACGAAACCGAGAATTTTGTCGCCGGGCACTGGTGTGCAGCAACGAGCGAGCTTCACCAAAACATCGGCGTCGCCCTTCACTAAAATTCCTGAGTCACTTGAACGCAGGCGATTAACGCTTCGAGGCGTTGGCGGAAGTTCGAAAACAGCATCTTCGTTGTCTTCGACTGAAATTGCGGAGGTGAGTTTCTCGACCACGGACTGAGCCGAGACGTGGTTGTCGCCGATAGCTGCGTAGAGACCGGCAACGTCGGGATAGCGGAGTTCTCCCGCTAGCTTCACAAGTTCATCGGCAGACATGAGACGTTGCAGCGGCAGATTCTGCTTGCGCATGGCC
>JBEDKW010000128.1:0-3180 GCA_041171945.1 Actinomycetota bacterium | reverse complement strand
CTCTAAAGCCTCAAGAAACTGAAGGCGAAGATGAGGATGAAGACTCCGAAGTCAACGAAACCGTTGAGACTGAGCTTAAGCATCAAGAACTTGAAGAAAAATACGGCAAAGAGGGGCATCTGACCCTGCCTCCTCTGGTCATCCGCCCCGAGGGTTATGTTGATATTTCTCGCGTGTCACTGATCGGTGGCGCAGGCGCTTTTGTGGGGTTGCCGGCAAACCCTGGCCCTCAAATCGGCAATCGCAAAGACCGACCAACCGAGACCGTGATTATTGACCCAGAGAAAAACATCGCAATCGACATCAGCGCGGTTTCCTCAGCCCGAAAAACCCCCGCCGATGTGTTCATGGAGAGCGCCACAACGGGTCTCTTTGCAATGGGGTTTGGAGCCGTCGGCCTAGGCGTTGTAGCCGGAACTCGAGCAATTCGCCGCAGGTAGACTTATCTAGTGAGCAAAGCAAATCTAGATAAAAAGTCAGCCGAAGTGGCCGCCATGTTTGACGACGTGGCCCCAACCTACGACCTAACCAATGCTGTTTTGTCGTTCGGCCAAGACCGCCGCTGGCGAGGCATTGTTCGAGACGCCGTCGACCCCAAAAGCGGTCAAAAAATTCTAGATCTTGCAGCCGGAACCGGTGCCTCATCGGTGGCATTCGCCAAGCCCGGCGTCAAGGTAATTGCCGGAGACTTTTCAGAGGGCATGCTGGCCGTTGGCCGAAAGCGTCACCCCGAAATTAAGTTTGTTTTTGCTGACGCTACAAAGTTGCCATTCAAAGACGGCGAATTCGATGCCGTAACCATCTCGTTTGGCCTTCGAAACGTTGAAAACGTAAAAAAAGCTCTTTCTGAAATGCACCGAGTCACCAAGCCGGGCGGCCGCATTGTTATTTGTGAGTTCTCCAAGGTCACTAACCCGGTTCTGAAGCCGTTCTATAACTTCTACCTAAACCGAGTGCTACCGGCTTTCTCACGCATTGCCAGCAAAACCCCAGAGGCCTACAGCTACCTCTCTGAGTCAATTGTCGCTTGGCCAAGCCAGCAAGAATTGAGTGTCAAAGTTGGCCAGGCCGGCTACCAGGATGTCGTTTATCGCAACTTGACCTTCGGCATCGTTGCCGTGCACGTTGGTTTCAAACCAAAAAAGGCTGCGGTTAAAAAGGCTGCTGCCAAAAAGACTTCCGCAAAGAAAACAGTCGTAAAAAAGCCGGTCAAAAAGGCCGCAAAATGAGCAAAATATCGCTGCCGAAGCAGCTCAGAAAAGTTGCTGATCGCGCGCTCCTAAAATCCATCGAAGCCGGTCTCGAAAAAGTTGAGGACCTACTCACAGAAGCCACTCGCTATGCAGATTCGGTTGCTAAAGACCCAGCCAAGCACCTAGTTGACGCCGGTGGCAAGAGAGTTCGCCCAACCCTAGTGTTGCTAGCTGCTCAATTGGGTGACCCAACCCGCAAAGCCGTTTTAGATGCCGCCGTGGTGGTTGAACTCACGCACCTCGCCACCCTTTATCACGACGACGTCATGGATGACGCTCCTACTCGCAGAGGTGTGCCGACCGCCCAGATGATTTGGGGCAACTCAGTTGCCATTCTCACCGGAGACCTGCTGTTCGCCCGGGCCTCCCAGGTTGGCTCGCACCTAGGGCAAATTTCGCTTACTCTTCAGGCCGACACTTTTGAGCGTCTCTGCCTAGGCCAATTGCACGAAACCACCGGCCCAACCATTGGCGAAGAGCCGATCGACCACTACATCCGTGTGCTTGCTGACAAAACCGGTTCTCTAATTTCGGCCTCAGCCCGACTCGGCATTATTTTGTCTGGCGCACCAGCCGAATTCGAAGAGCCGATGCGGGTTTACGGTGAAAAAGTTGGTGTGGCTTTTCAACTCATCGATGACGTAATCGACATTTCTGAGGCTGGGCCATCGGGCAAAACCCCGGGCACCGATTTGCGTGCCGGCGTGCCAACCTTGCCAGTGCTATTGCTTCGCAAGGCTGCAGCCGCAGGCGACCAAGGCGCTACCGACTTGCTTGAACTTATTGATGGTGGCCTCGAAGAAGATTCGAAGCTGAACGAAGCGCTTGTGCGCCTTCGCAATCACCCGGTTGCCGAACAGTCTTATCTCGAAGCCAAGCGTTGGGCCGACGAAGCCGTCGAAGCTCTCGCACCTCTTCCAGACGGCTCAGTCAAAGCTGCTCTAGGCAGTTTTGCTCAAGCCGTTGTCGAGCGCACCAACTAAACCACTTCACGAAGCAATCCCCGATCAGGTCAGGAACGAAATGACTACTCTCACCCACCTTTCGCAAGCCGGCGTATCAGTTTTGATCGACACCACCTCAGGAACACCAGCGGTGCTTCACTGGGGTCGCGCATTGCCCAGCAACATCGATGTAGCAGAACTAGTTCGCTCACAGGTTGAGCCAACTCCGCACTGTGATTTTGACGAGCCACAGACCATCGGAATCTGGAGAGAGAATGCTCGAGGCTTCATCGGTGCACCGGCTCTAATTGGTTCACGACCGGGTCGCGACTGGAGTCACCACTTCACTATTCGCAGCACCAAGGCGCAAGAGTCATCAGTGACCTACATTTCGATTGATGCCGAGTCAGAGCTAGAGGTTGAAGCGCACTTTGAGCTCACCGAGCAGGGCGTTCTGAAGCTCACGCAAAAGGTCACCAACCTTGGCCTATCCGAGTTCACTGTGGACAGCCTCACCGGCTATTTGCCAGTGCCCGACTACACCACCGAAGTGCTCGATTTTCACGGACGTTGGATGAATGAACGCCAACCCCAGCGCCAAGAAATTCGCGTGGGCAACTGGGTTCGCGAGGGCCGGGAAGGCCGCAGCGGCCACGACTTCACTCTGATTCAGTTTGCGCTTGCCGACGGCACCAACTTTGAACACGGCGAAGCCTGGGGTCTGAGCCTGGCTTGGTCGGGAAACAACCGACAGATCGTTGAGCGAACTGCAATCGGTCGCACCAGTTTGGCTGCCGGTGAACTGCTGTTGCCAGACGAAGTTATTTTGGGCAGCAACGAGACCTATGAAGCACCAACCGTGGTGGCCGTTTATTCGGCCGAAGGCATCGATGGCGCCAGCCACCGCCTGCACTCAATGCTTCGTGCGCGCCCAACCCACCCAACAAACATTCGCCCGCGACCAATCACGCTGAATGTTTGGG
>JBEDKW010000127.1:0-3182 GCA_041171945.1 Actinomycetota bacterium | reverse complement strand
CCCATTGGCACAATCAGGTCGTAGTCATCGAGGTCTGGAAAATTGAAATTCACATTTGGTTGACCAAAGGAGTCTTCGGGCACCACGATTAGTTCATCGATGTCGTAGCCGTGATGGCGCAAGCGGTCTGCCACCGGCCCAGCGGGGCTAACGTGGTCGTGTTGAACTAAAAGTGCTTTCATCGGTGGCTCCTGTTTCGGTAGTCCTTGAGTCGCCGGGTTAATCGCCGGTGATTACTAAGGATTTGTTACGTTTTTGGAAATAACGGGTGGAACGAGTTAACCCAAGGCTATTATTTCGTTTGAGCCCTAACGATGTAGTTAGAGAACAATAAGGTTACAAAAAGGAGCGGCAATGAAGCACGATCTTTCTGCGATACGCGAAGACCTGCAGTCCCGAGGCATCGATGTGCTGCGTTTTGTTTATTCCGACATCCTCGGAATCACGCGCTCGAAGGACATGCTGGTGAGTCAGCTTGAGAAGTCGGCCGAGAATGGCCCAGCCTTTAGCCAAGGCGTCTGGATTACTACTACCCGTGGAGGAGTGCTTGACGGCGGCAACATCGCCTCAGACGGCCTCCCTGACCTAATCACCCAACTCGTTCCAGAGACCATCACACCGATGCCGTGGGAGCCCGGAGTGGCCTATGTCATCACCGATGCCTTCAACCCAGATGGCAGTGACAACATGCTGTCTCCTCGCATGGTTTTGCGCAAAGTCATCGATGAGTATCGCGAGCTAGGTCTGCAGCCTGTTTGTGGCCCAGAGCTTGAGTTTTACATTGCCGACCGAACCCCGGAGGGCGGCTTCAAGCGCTCTCTAACGGCAACTGGTCGCGTCTACACCTCGGGTGCCACCGTTGACCCGCGCGGAACCTTCTTGCACCTGTTGCGCATGCTTGACCAGATGAACATCGGCGTGTTTGCAGGCAACCACGAATTCAGCCCTAGCCAGTATGAGATCAACCTGTGGCACAGTGAAGCTCTCGATGCCGCCGACCGCACGTTCTTGTTTAAGACTGCGATCAAAGACATCGTCTCGAGAACTGGCCAGCACGCAACATTCTTGGGCAAGCCTTGGGCCGATGAAGGCGGAAGCGGTTTTCACCTGCACTTTTCGGTCACTGATTTTGAGGGCAACAACAAGATGCACGACGGCAAGGGCGAACTCTCGGAGACGGCCCGCCAGTTGATCGCCGGATTGACTGCCAACGGCAATGCCCTAACTGCTCTGACTAACCCGACAGTCAACGCCTTCAAGCGCCTCGGGCCAGACACCTTGGCGCCATACCGCTCCAACTGGGGCTACGACAACCGCAGCTGCATGGTGCGCATTCCGCCTGAGCGTGGCCAGGGCACCCGCCTCGAGGTTCGCGTTGGCGACGGAGCGGCTAACCCTTATCTCATCATCGCTGGAGTGTTGGCCGCGGGCCTAGACGGCATCAAGCGCAATCTCGTGTGCGCTCCCGATGCAGTGGGCATGGCCTACGACAATGAGGGTGCTGGAATTTTGCCAGAGACATTTGCTGAGGCCCTCGACGCCCTCGAGGCAAACAGCAATCTTCACAACCACCTAGCTAAAGAAATGGTTGATGTTTTCTTGGTGCTTAAGCGTGATGAGATAGCTCGCTATGAGGCTGAGGTTGCCGACCCAACTACGCGCGATGTAACCCAGTGGGAAATCGACGAGTACCTGGAGAACTACTGATTTGAGTAACAGCTCGGAACAGGTAACCCTGGATCGAGAAAGAAAAAACCCTGGCGACTAATGTCACCAGGGTTTTTCTCTAAGCGTTTTAGACGGTTGGGTTTGAGCGGTCTTCTACTAGCTTTCCGCCGTTGAAGGTCACGCCCACTTCACGGTAGTAGCCAGCGAGCACTTCTTGCACTGGCAAAATCGAGTTCAGTTCGTCCCATTGTGAATCGCCAAGCACTAGTTCGGCGTCGCCAACCCAAGCCTGACCTAGATCGGCATCGACGCCACCCATGGTGATCAGCTGGTCTAGAGAGTTGCCGAGGCCCGGAGTGATGGAAGGCATCCAACGGCTGTGCAGCATCTTGTGGTCGTTCACGAAACCGTTGGTGGCACTTGGCTCGCGCAGAGTTACTACTGCGCTGGCGAGGCGGTGATCAGAGGCTGAGAGGCTTGCGCCAAGTTTTGCTCCGGCTTCGAGGCGAGGCGATGCCTTGCCGTGGTTAAAGATTCGGGTGACGTACATCGAGCCAAGCTTCTTTGGGTAACCCTGGTAAACACCTCGGGCAATAGCAAAGTCTTTAGTGACCCAGATTGCCACGCAGCGGCTGTAGGTGATGCCCTTGTGCTTGCATCGAACCACAACAAAAGCCTCTAGGTATTGCGAGCGAATTGGGTCGAGCAACTCTGCCCCACCTTCGCTGCATGACTGCCAATCTGCCCAGATGAGGGCAACTGCGCCCGGCTGGTCGTCGGCCAGTTCAAGGTCGGCCGGCAGAATCGCGCGAACGTTTGCTGGGTCAGTCAGGTATTCAATGGTCAAAAGGGTGCCCGAGTAATACCAAGGCATGTTTGGCACCAGCGAGCTCTTGCCGGTTGGGGTCAGGGGTGCAATAAAGCCTTTTAGTTCAGTCATGTCTGCAAGCCTACCTAATCATTCGGATACGAATAAATTGACATGTTTCGGGTTTATAACGATTAGGAAAATTCCTCTAGAAACGGGCTTTAGAACTTGAAGTATTCGAAATCCTTAGCCAAAGTTAGACCCAAGTCATTCGGACATGAATGACTTTCACGCTCATTGAGGAGATTGCTGATGTCATCAGGTCAAACTTCTGAGAAGTCTTTGCAAAAGGGCAAGCTCGGAGTTCTAGGAATTGTTTTCTTCGTGGTGGCTGCATCTGCGCCCCTCGTTGGAATGACTGGCGCAGTGCCAGTCGCCATGCTTGCCGGTAACGGCGCTGCCGCACCCGGTGCCTACCTTGCGGTTGGCCTAACCCTTCTTTTGTTCAGCGTTGGCTATAACGCAATGAGCAACAAGGTCACCAACACTGGAGCATTCTTTGCTTACGTGGGTCGTGGCCTCGGAATCAACATGGGTGTGGCTTCGGCGTTTGCATCCATCGTTGGCTACATCACCATTCAATTGGCAATCTACGGATTCTTTGGTGCCGTTCTCGGGGGCCAAATGGCTGCTCTTGGCCTAGAAC
>JBEDKW010000126.1:0-3193 GCA_041171945.1 Actinomycetota bacterium | reverse complement strand
TTGTTTTAATTGGCCAATTCTCATGGATGCAGCGAACCTTCAAAATGAATGTTTCACCAAAACTTGGGCTCATCGGCGCACCACTTTTGGGCATCGCCTTTGGCCTCGGCTGGACACCTTGCGTTGGCCCGACACTTGCTGCGGTGCTAACGCTCGCTGCCGATGCCGGCTCGCCGGCTAAGGGCGCCCTGCTGGCCTTCGTCTATGCCCTCGGCATCGGCCTGCCATTTATCGCTATTGCGGCTGGGTTTGGCTGGGCCACCAAGTCGGTTGGTTTCGTGAAGCGCCACATCCGTGCCTTCAATATCGCCGGCGGTGCAATCTTGATAGTTCTCGGCATCTTGCTCGTCACCGGCATCTGGACAACTTTCGCCAGCTGGTTGCAGTTGGAGGTGTTTGGCTATTTCCAACTCACTCTCTAACTCTTCAGACCAGCCGATCAAATCGCCAGAGCTAAGCCTTGGCGGTTGGGCTCGATGGATCTGGAAACAGCTCACCTCGATGCGCACCGCCCTGCTTTTGCTCTTGATGTTGGCGGTTGCAGCGGTTCCCGGTTCGGTGTTTCCGCAGCGCTCAGCTGACCCAAACGGTGTCGCGCTCTACTTTGATAAAAACCCAGCCCTTGCCAAGGCGCTAGATGCCGTTCAGCTATTCGACGTCTACACCTCGGTGTGGTTCTCGGCAATTTACATCCTGCTTTTCGTGTCACTAATCGGCTGCGTTGTGCCTCGCACCGCGGTGCACGCCAAGGCGCTTCAGTCGCCTCCGGTGCCAACTCCAAAGTTGCTCTCTCGCATGCCTGCGCACCTAAAGGTGTCGGCCAATAACGCAGTCACGGATGACCTGCTCATCGGCGCCAAGGCCCTACTTAAGAAGCAGGGCTATCGCGTTGCGCTCAATGAAAATTCGGTAAGCGCCGAGCGCGGTTATCTGCGCGAGACCGGCAACTTGGTTTTTCACCTGTCACTAATCGGTGTGCTTATTGCAGTTGGCGTTGGTGGCGGTTTGAGCTTTAGCGGCCAGCGCGTGATTGTGGAGGGCGAGACTTTTGTTAACAACCTTGCCGGCTTCGATTCATTTTCGCCCGGCACATTCTTCACCGAAGAAATGCTGGTTCCATTCAGTGTGAGCCTCGACAAGTTCGAGGTTGATTTTGATATTTCAAACCCAACCAACATCGGCACGCCACTTGATTTTCGCGCCTATGTTTCAAGCCGAACCCAGGTTGATGGCGAGTCAAAGTCGGCAGTGATTAGGGTCAACGAACCCCTCGAGCTACCCGGCGCAAACCTTTACCTAACCGGCAATGGCTACGCTCCGCAAATCACCATCCGTGACAAAGCCGGCAACATCACTTATTCGGGTGCAATCCCGTTCTTGCCTCAGTCGAGCGATTACACCTCGCTCGGCGTGATCAAAGTGCCAGATGCCGAGAAGCAGTTTGGCATCATTGCGTTCTTCTACCCAACGGTGGATGAGCTCACCACTGGCGCACTCACCTCGATTTACCCGGCACCCTATGACCCACTGCTAACCATGAATGTTTATGTTGGCGACCTTGGGCTAGATGACGGATTGCCAAAGAACGTCTATGCCCTAGACACCGCCGAAATGACTCAGGTTGCCGGCGGCAAGAGTGGCGTCAAGGGGTTGCGTCTTACCGTTGGCCAAACTGTGGACTTGCCAGACGGCCTCGGCACGGCCACCTTCGATGGCCTGAAGCGCTTTGCTTCGCTTGATGTGAGCTACAACCCCGGCGGCCTCTGGGTGCTAATTTTTGCTCTACTTTCCCTCGCTGGTGTGACCACCTCGCTTATGGTTCCGCGCCGCCGCGTTTGGGTGCGGAAGGTTGACGGCGGTTTTGAGGTTGCTGCTTTGGCACGCGGTGACGACCTCAGTCTTGACAAGGTGGTTGCTGAAATAGCCGCCTCACTTAACTCCGATCCAAGCCCTGCAAAAGTAACTCCCTCAGAAAGTAATGGTTAATGAATCAGATTGCGCTGAACGAAGGTCTCTCCCAGATCTCGCTCTTCTTCATCTATGGAGCAATGGCGGTCTACACGCTGGCGTTCCTAGGTTTCGCAAGCCACCTGGCTCGTTTGTCTAGCGAGAAAGCCGCTAAGAGTGGCTCGGCCAGCAAGTTAGAGCGCGTAGGCATTTCACTAATGATTTTGGCCGTGATTTTGCACGGCACCGGCGTGATGCTTCGAGGCATCGCTGCTTCGCGTGTGCCCTGGGCCAACATGTATGAGTTCTCAATCACCGGTTCACTGGTTGTTGTGATGATTTTCTTGTTTGCACTCATCATCAAAGATCTTCGATTGCTGGCAACTTTTGTATCGGGATTCACCCTGTTGATTCTTGGCGCGGCCACCTCGATCTTCTACGTTGAAGTCAAATCTTTGATGCCGGCCCTGCAGAGCTACTGGCTGGTAATTCACGTGATGGTCGCTGTGTTGGCAACAGCGTTCTTCAACATCGCCGCCGCGCTGTCAATTACCTACCTCTTCAAAACAGCCAAGTGGGTAGAAACCTCGAAGGTTAAGTTTGTTGGCACGCTTCGTCGCATTTTGGCGCTGTTCCCAAGCATCGAAAAGCTTGAACGCATGGCCTACCGATTCAACATCATCGGTTTTATTCTGTGGAGCTTCACCCTTATCGCCGGCGCTATTTGGGCCGAGCGCGCTTGGCACCGCTACTGGGGCTGGGATACCAAAGAGGTCTGGACCTTCATCATCTGGACTATCTACGCGGGTTATTTGCACGCCAACGCCACCCGAGGCTGGAGCGGCAAGCGCTCGGCTTGGTTGAGCTTGGTGGGCTTCTTGGCCATTCTGTTCAACTTCACCATTGTGAATCTGTATTTCAAGGGCCTGCACGTTTACAGCGGTCTGTAAGAGAAGCCTCAATTGATCAATTTGGGAACGGCTCACACGCCATCGCTGGCTGAGATTCTTGCGACCGCGCGAGTAGTTTCACTGCCACTGCGCACTCGTTTTCGTGGTCTGAATGACCGTGAGGTTTTGCTATTTGAAGGCCCGAACGGTTGGGCTGAGTGGTCTCCATTTGTGGAGTACGACGACGATGAAGCGGCCGTCTGGTTGGCCTCGGCGATTGAATTTGCCTATGGTGACTTGCCTCAACTAAACCGTCATCGCATCCCGGTGAATGCCACCCTGCCAGCTGTAGCGCC
>JBEDKW010000125.1:0-3199 GCA_041171945.1 Actinomycetota bacterium | reverse complement strand
TTTCGACCGTGGCTGCTGCTGCAACCGGAGCAACCGCTGCTGCCACGGCAGGAGCCTTTTTAGCGGCCTTGCGGGCTTTGCGTGCAACCTTGCGCTCAGCGCGACCCTCAACCAACCAGTAAAGCACCGGCACGATGATCAGTGTCAGCACGGTTGACGAAATCAGTCCACCAATAACCACTACTGCTAGAGGCTGCGAGATAAAACCGCCGCCGCCTGTGAAACCGAGCGCCATTGGGGTCAAGGCAAAGATGGTAGCCAAAGCGGTCATCAAGATTGGGCGAAGTCTCTGACGAGCTCCATCCATGATGGCCTCTTGCATTGGGCGACCTTGCTTGCGGTATTGGTTAATCAGGTCGATGAGCACGATTGCGTTAGTAACCACGATGCCAACCAAGAGCAACATACCGATTAGTGAAGGCACGCCGAGTGGGGTGTCTGAAATCAGAAGTGCAACTAGGGCGCCGGTTGCTGCAAACGGAATCGAGATCAGCAAGATCAGTGGCTGGATGAGGCTAGAGAAGGTTGCCACCATAACCACGAACACGATTGCAACTGCCGCTAGAAGCGCTAGGCCCAGCTGACCGAATGATTCGGCCTGGTCGGCGCTAACACCACCCAGGGTTGCCGTGGTGCCGGTTGGAAGGGTGACGCCTTCTAGGCGCTTGGTGACATCAGTAGAGATTGCTCCGAGGTTGTCGCCAGAAGGGGTTAGCGAGACCTTTGCGGTGCGGTCGCCCTTTTCGCTGTTGATTGAAACCGGAACTTCTACTTCTTCGATGTCAGCAATGGCAGACAACTTCACGAGACCTGTTGCGGTTGGAATCAAGATGTCTCTCACCTCAGCGACGGTCTCTGGAATGTCCGTCTGCACGATGTAAATCGGGGTCTCTTGATTGTCGACATTGAGCTTGCCAATGCTTGATGGGCGAAGCTTTGAAGCAACGATTCCGCCAACTGCGATTTCGGTGAGCCCCTTAGCGGAAGCTGCCTCGCGGTCAACGTTAACGCGCAGGGTGCGCTGCTTCTCAGCCAGCGAGTTAGTTACTTCAGACACATCGGTGGTTCCGGTCATTGCCTTCTCAACAGCTGCAATTGCGTCGATCAAACGCGCCTCGTCTGGCGCCAAAACCTTAATGTCAATGGTGCTCGATGAACCAAAGGCTGGCCCACCGCCAGCGCTGAATGTTACAACTCCGATTTCGGTGTTCTTGGCGAACTCAGCTTCAAGCTCACTCTGAAGACCTACTTGATCGACGCCATCTTTGGTGGTGACCTGAACCGAGGTTCCGCCAGCCGATGCACCGAACGCAACGCGAGCGTCACCGGATGAACCAATCGAAGTCTGAACAACCTCAATCTCTTCACGGGCCAAAAGGATGGCCTCGAGTTTCGCCGCGGCAACATCCTTGTCCTTGAAGGTTGCGCCAGCTGGGGTCACCTGGTTCACGACAAAACCGCTGGAGCCTGAGTTGCCAATGAAGTCGGTCTTTAGCTGCGGAACTAGGGCGAAGGTGAAGACCAGTACCAATAGCGAGGCCAGGATGGTAATCACCGGGCGACGCTGAGTCCAGCGAAGGATTGGAAGGTAGCCACGCTGCAACCAGCTCTTGCGCTCTTTCGCTTCTTCAGTCTCGCGAGCTTCCGCTGCGAATGCTTCAAGGTCTTTTCCGGCTTCGGCAGCAGCCTTGGCTGGGCTCTTCAAGAACCAGTAAGCCAATACCGGAACGATGGTTAGCGACACAAAGAGGGAGGCAACGAGCGCGATTGCGAAGGTGAAGGCGAACGGTCTAAAGATTTCTCCGATTAGACCGGTAACCAAAGCGATTGGCAAGAACACGGCAACGGTGGTGATTGTTGCAGCGGTAATGGCACCAGAAACTTCTTTCACCGCTGTGAGAACAGCTTGCTTCTTTGGTTCTCCATAAGACAGGTGACGGTTGATGTTTTCAATAACCACGATGGAGTCATCGACGACTCGACCAATGGCGATTGTCAGAGCACTCAGGGTAAGGATGTTGAGTGAGTAGCCGAAGTTCGATAGACCAATAAACGTGATGAGAACCGAGGTTGGGATCGAAATTGCGGTGACCAAAGTGGATCGAACCGATAGCAAGAAAATCAAGATGATGATGATTGCGAAGCCAAGACCTAGAAGACCCTCGGTGGTCAGGTTTTCCAGTGACTTCTCAACAAACGGAGCCTGGTCGAAAACGGTCACGATGGTTACGGCACCGAGTTTCTCTTTTAGTTCGGCAATCTTGTCTTGGATGCCGTGAGAAACGGCAACGGTGTTGCCATCCTGAGTCTTGACGATGGAAATTGAGAGAGCCTCAACACCGTTGGTGCGGGCGATGCTGGTGGTCGGGGCGTCTTCAAGTGTCACTGTCGCGACATCGCCAACTGTGATAACGCCTGGCGCCGCAGCAACCGGAGCGCCTGTGGTGAGACCGGCAAATGGGTTTGTGCCAGCCGAAGGGAAGGCCGCCGCCGATGAACCAATCAGGGGAAGGCTCTTGAAGTCTTCAATTGAGGAAACCGGTGTGCCAACCTGAACAGAGATGCTGCCCTTGTCGTCATTTACTGAGCCGGCAGGAATGATAAAGCCGTTGGCCTGAAGGGCCGAAACGATTGATTGCTGGCTTAGGCCATTGGCCGCTAGTGCCGCCTGGTCAAGCTTCAGGTTCACACGCTTTTCTTTGACACCGGCGATGGTCACGTCGCGCACACCCGGAACCTCGGCGAAGAGGGGAGTGGCAATGTCGGCAAGGGTCTGGCTAAGTTTTTCGTTATTGCCGTTGTCTGCCGAAACGGCGAGGGCAATGATTGGCACTGAATCGAAGCTGCCAGAAATAACGTTCGGGGTTACGTCTGCTGGAAGTTGCGCGGTGATGCCTGCCATGGCCGCTGCCAACTCGGCTTTCACGTCGGCGGTCTTGGTGCCGTAGTCAAACTCAACTCGAACGACCGAGAGGTTGCTCTGTGACGAAGATGTCGAATTTACTAGGCCGTCAATCTTGCGAACGGCGTCTTCGATGACTTGGCTAACCTGTGCGTCAACTACCTCTGGTGATGCACCCGGGTAGGCGGTGATGATTGCGGCCTGCGGTACCTCAAATGATGGAATGAGCTCTTGCTTCAACCCACCGAGTGAAAGGAAACCAAAGATTGCGACGATCGCTGTAATAAGCGCTACGAC
>JBEDKW010000124.1:0-3200 GCA_041171945.1 Actinomycetota bacterium | reverse complement strand
GCGCTGAAATCTGGGATGCCACCGCCTGGAACGACTACTTAGCAAAGCAAGAAAACTCATTCGCGAATGTTGCGGAGGAGGTGATTCCGGGGCTCTTTTAGTCCTGTATCTAAATCTCCACCCGTTCATCGTCTCGCAGCAATGCAAGTTAGTCGTGAAAACCAAGCTCACGGCGAATGGATGGGGTTTTAGATACAGGAACACCTGGACATCATGGCTAAAGAAATCTCAACTCTTCACGATCCAGTTCTCCTAGAGAGAACGATTGAAATTCTTGGCGAAGCCCTAGCGGCCGATGGCGCGATTCTGGTTGACTGCACTCTTGGTTTGGGCGGTCACACCGAAGCTTTCCTAGATAGATTTCCAAAACTCACAGTGGTCGGCATCGACCGTGATCCAAGTGCCCTAGACCTAGCCGGAAAGCGACTCGCTCGTTTTGGCGAACGCATCCAACTGATGCACGCGGTTTACGACGAAATCCTTGATGTTCTTGAAGAGCTCGCCATCGATGAAGTGCAGGGCATCTTGCTCGACCTCGGCGTTTCATCGATGCAGCTTGACGAAGCCGAGCGCGGCTTTGCTTACTCGTATGAAGCACCACTAGACATGCGAATGGATTCAACCACTGGCAAGACCGCCGCAGAGGTAGTCAATACCTACAGCGAAGCCGAACTTGCTCGTATCTTCAAGGAATTCGGCGAAGAGCGCTACGCCAAGGCAGTCGCTCGAGAAATCGTTGCCGCCCGCAAAGCAGCCCCATTCCAGACCAGCACCCAACTCGCCGGGCTAATCACCAAGGTGATCCCGTTCATCCCAGGAAAAAGCAGTGGCCACCCAGCCAAGCGAGTTTTTCAGGCCTTGCGCATCGAAGTCAACGGTGAACTCGAAGTTCTAGAGCGCACCATGCCGGCGGCCATCGAAGCGCTTGCAGTTGGCGGTCGAATTTTGGTTTTGTCCTACCACTCACTCGAAGACCGAATTGTGAAGCAGGCACTGGTTGCGGCTGCCAACTCTTCAACTCCGATTGAACTTCCAATTGAACTTCCTGAGCACGCTCCGACCGTTCGTCTTTTGGTCAAGGGTGCCGAGGCCGCAACGGCCGAAGAAATTATCAAGAACCCTCGTGCCGCATCGGTGCGCTTGAGGGCAGCACAGAAAATTCGGAGAGCAGCATGAGCATCGCTAACTTGAGACCCGCACGCTTTGAGGCAGTTCGCCCAGCACTGTCGATTGCTGGCCTCCGCGCCTCCCGCCCAGGTATGTTTTTCGGCGGCACTGTTGCCATCGGTGCTCTAACCATCGCCATCTTGAATTTGTTGCTGCACATTGCTACCTCAAACGCCGTTTACGAACTCTCAGACATTCAAAAAGAGAAAAAGGAATTGATTACCACGACCCAGATTTTGGGGGAGCAGGTTGATTCTCTTTCTTCGCAGCAGAATCTTTCGAACTCAGCCCAAAAACTCGGCATGATCTCGAATTCAAACCCAGTCTTTCTTCGCCTGGCTGATCAAAAAGTCTTCGGTAAGCCGAAGGCGGCATTGAACATCAATGGTCGCGTTTCACGAAACTTGGTGCCAAACGCTGCTCTCATTCAGCAGTCAACAATGGTCGCGCCGACCACTGAAGTGCTGACTGTTGCGACCGAAGCCACAACTGCTGGGAATGTCGCTAAGACAAATTCTGCGGCGGGTCAAGTAATTTCAACTGGTGGAGCTATTCCAGCCTCACCAACTCACTAGTTAGGCAGGTCGGCAGATGACGTATCTGACACCTGGTGACCCACCCAAAAGGCTAAAAAAAGTAGTCGCCATCATCGCCTTGGCGACACTGGCATTCTCGATTCGACTTGTTGATCTTCAAATTGTCCAGGCCGATGCAATTAACGAGATCTCTTATGCAAACCGTGCCGTTACCCGCACGCTGCCAGCCATTCGAGGCGAGATCCTCGACTCTCAGGGTGAAATTCTGGCTCGAACTGTTTACCGCTACGACATCAACGCTGCGCCGAGCAAGGTGAAACCAGTTTCCCGCTCGGTCGGTGGCCAAGATGTGCTCATCCCGGTGGAACAAATCGCTCAAGAGATTTCAGGCTTGCTGGGCATGACCGCCGAAGATATTTTGCTAAAGATCACCGGCACCGGTGAGTATGCCCAGATTCAGAAATCGGTGGACGCTGATGCGTACCGCAAGATTCGGGCTCTAAACATCCCGTGGCTCTACTACGACCCGATTCCAGACCGTCTCTACCCAAATGGTGCAGTAGCAGGAAACCTGCTTGGTTTTCTAGGCGCTGAAGGTCAGGCCCAAGAGGGCCTCGAGCTTAGTTTTGATAAATGCTTAGCCGGGGCCAACGGCGAAGAGACTTTTGAAAAGGGTGTTGACGGCATCAAGATTCCGTCTAGCACAATCACCACCAAAGCAGCCGTTGACGGCAAGAATCTGCACCTCACCATCGATGCCGACCTTCAGTACTATGCCCAGCAGGTGCTTACCGATACGGTCGCGTATCGCAAGGCCGACTGGGCCATGGCCGTAGTCATCGAGGTAAAAACAGGCAAGATCCTCGCGGCAGCTGAGGCCCCCTCGGTTGATCCAAATGACCCCGGTGCCGTCTCGGTTGATGACCGTGGTTCGCGCATCTTTAGATTTGCCTTTGAGCCTGGCTCCACGCTCAAATCTGTCACAGCCGCAACCGCCATTGATCAAGGTAAAGCGAACCCCGAAACTCAGGTTTCGGCGCCTTACGGTTGGAAAGTGCCAGGCACTGGATATCTGGTCACCGACAGTCACATGCACCCGGTCGAAAAATTGACGCTGACCGGAGTCCTTCGAGATTCCTCGAACACGGGAATCATGCTTGTTGGTAAAGAGGTCGACTACAAGACTCGCTACAACTACCTCAAGAAATTTGGCCTTGGGCAAAAAACGGATGTCGGCTATCCGGGAGAAGAAGTGGGCCTACTCAATTCTCTTGAAAACTGGGACGGCATCAAGAAGTATGTTTCGATGTTTGGTCAGGGTGTGAGCGTTACGCCAATTCAATCGGCGATGATGTACCAGGCCATTGCCAACGACGGGAAAAGACTCTGGCCAACCCTGGTTGAGGGCTGTGAAGATGCGACCGGAAACATGGTCAGGCCTTCAGTTCGAGAGGGTGTTCAGGCAATCAGTGCCGCCACTGCCGCGAGCACCATGGA
>JBEDKW010000123.1:0-3204 GCA_041171945.1 Actinomycetota bacterium | reverse complement strand
GAAAACCCCGAGCAGCTGGCTCAGCTTTTAGGCTTGGCCGGCTAGTTAGCCCTTTGTGGCAACGCGCAAAATGTCTGGCTCAAGATAAATCACACGAGCAGCAGGCACGGCAGCGCGAATAGCCACTTCGGCGTCATCGATGGCCTTCACAATCGATTCAGCACCATCGGTTGATTCAATGGCAATCTTGGCGCCAACCATCAACTCATCCGGGCCTAAATAAAGGGTCTTCATGTGAATGATTGAGACTACGCCGGTCGAACCAGCAAGCGCCTTGCGAATCTTGGTGGTGTCTTCTGCGGTTGCGCCTTCGCCCACCAACAGCGATGAAGTCTCGAGGCCGAGAACCACGGCAACCAAAACCAACAGCACACCGATGGCCAGAGTGCCAACGGCATCCCAGATTGCATCGCCGGTTAGAACAGTGAGGCCAACGCCACCGAAAGCCAGGGTCAGGCCAATGAGGGCAGCAAAGTCTTCAAGCAAAATAACCGGCAGTTCAGGGGCCTTGGCGCGGCGAATGAACTGCACCCAGCTCTGATTGCCACGAATGTGATTTGACTCAATGATTGCGGTGCGAAAGCTCAGGCTCTCAAGCACAATAGCCACTGCCAAAACCGTCAGCGGCAGCCAAGCCATTTCAAGTTCGTGTGGGTGCTGAAGTTTTGAAAGACCCTCGTTGATCGAGAACAAACCACCGACGGCAAAAAGCACAATCGAAACCACGAAGGCATAGATGTAGCGACTGCGGCCATAACCAAAAGGGTGCTCGGCGCTGGCGACGCGTTTCGCGCGCTTGCCACCGATGATCAGAAGCACCTGGTTACCTGAGTCGGCAAGTGAGTGAATACCCTCGGCCAACATCGAAGCCGAACCCGAAAAGGCTGCTGCGATGAACTTTGAAATGGCAATTCCGATGTTTGCCAACAGCGCTGCGATGATCGCTCGCGTAGAACCCTCAGTACTCATTTGTAGTAATCTATCCCACGGTGACGTGTCCGAGCGGCCGAAGGTACTTGTCTCGAAAACAAGTGTGCGTGAAAGCGCACCGAGGGTTCAAATCCCTCCGTCACCGCCAGATGTAAATCAAATAGCCCTCAGCGGGGCTATTTTTTTTAGACATAAACTTGCCTTATGCCTCGCCTCGAGATCACCGCTAAAGAACTAATCGTTCACCTCACCGCAGCCGAAAAAATCTTCGGGCTGCGCGGCAATCTTCACATTCCGGCAACTAGCATCCGAGGCGCTTCGGCGCTAGATAAAAAGTTTTGGCTAAAGCTGGGCCTTCGCGCACCGGGCTCCGGCCTGCCGGGCCTAATCGTTGCCGGCACCTACCGCTGGAGGGGCGACAAGGTCTATGCCTTCTGGACCAAGGGGCAGCAGCCGCTGCAAATCACCCTCGATGGCAAGCAGTACCACCGAGTCATCATCGGTGTAGACAACGCCCAAGAGTGGGCCGACACCATCAACGACGCGATTGTGAGCTGCTAATGACCGAGGATTCAGGCCAAGTAGACAACAGCCGCCCAGACTGGGCCGAGTTTGAGGGTTCAACTACACCGGTAGCTCTAGTGGGCTTTCACATGGCTAAAAAGGGCCTGGCCGGTGCTCTCGGCTGCGATTTCAAGCGAATCACACGCAAACGAGCCGGCTTCAAAGCCCTCAAAGACACCTACAAAGCCGAGTACGGCGTTGAATTCGAGACCACAACCTCGGCGACCGGCAAAGAGCCCTGCGTTTTAGCCAAATTTGATGATGGCAGCACTGCCATGCTGCTCGATGCTCGCGACTTGGCGCTTGCCGACGGCGACCTCAAGAAATTCGATAAAACCTTGCGCGCCAAGATGCTGTTTTTCTTCTAAACAACAGCCGTTTTTCGCCAACATTCGGCGTGTAGCACCAATTGCCAAATTGCGGTTGCATTAACAAAAAATTGTTTACAACCGTGAATCAATCGTTATAGAATAATCCTTTGCTTCCTAACACCTCCGTATGCATATTTTGGCTGCGCGTGTCTGCATATTTCGGCGGATCGGGTTAGGGTCGCGATCTCCCAACCACCCAATCAACGAGTTACGCCCTTGGAGGGACCCTCTTGGCTGCTGCGAAGAACGCATCAAACATCAAAAAGAACGACCGTCTTGCTAAGCGACTTTCATTTGCAAAGTCACCAGAGCCGATCGAACTTCCAGACCTATTAAGCCTGCAGACCGAGAGCTTTGACTGGCTCGTCGGCAACCCTGCGTGGCGCGAGAAGGAAGGCCCGGCTGCTAAGACCGGCCTTGAAGAAATCTTTGAAGAGATTTCCCCGATCGAAGACGCATCTAACTCGTCGCAAGACGCCAAGATGGGCCTAACCTTCGCAGAGCCAATGCTCTACGACCCTTCTTACACTCCTGACGAGTGCAAGACCAAGGGCAAGTCATACACCCAGCCTCTTTACATCAAGGCCGAGTTCACTAACTACCTAACCGGTGAAATCAAGTCACAGACCGTCTTCATGGGCGACTTCCCAGTGATGACCGAAAAGGGCACCTTCGTTATCAACGGCACCGAGCGTGTTGTTGTTTCGCAGTTGGTTCGCTCACCTGGTGTTTACTTCTCTGTTTCTACCAACACCACCGGAAACCTTGACGTTCGCAACAACAAGGCTCAGATCATCCCGAGCCGTGGTTCATACCTTGAGTTCCTAACCGAGTGGGTTCGCGACGACCGCAAGCCAATCGCTCGCTTCGGCCAGCCAATCATCCAGGTTCAGGTAGACCGCAAGACCAAGGTCTCAGCAACCATCTTCTTGAAGGCTCTTGGCCTTTCAGAAGACCAGATCCGCGATGAGTTCAAAGACCTAGAGTCAGCAACTAAGGCCGGTGCTCCAAACTGGACCTTCGACCTAGACCTAATCGAGAACACCTTGGCTTACGACAAGTCAAAGGTTTTCGTAAACCCGATCATCTCTAAGGAAGACGCTCTTCGTGAGCTCTACCGCAAGGTTCGCGGCGAGACCGCAGGTGCCGAAGTTTCTGAAGCATGGTTGCGCTCAACCTACTTCGAATCAAAGCGCTACAACCTAGCCAAGGTTGGCCGTCACAAGCTAAACCGCAAGCTCGGTCTAAACGTTGACGCTAACGCCAACACCCTGACCGTAGAAGACGTAGTCGCTACCCTCAAGTACTTGCTCCTATTCGACCAGCAGATCGCTAACGC